>NZ_FNWN01000005.1:112162-193043 GCF_900108415.1 Selenomonas sp. KH1T6 | reverse complement strand
TCGGACTGTTGTCCCCATCTTAGAGGCAGGTTGCCTACGCGTTACTCACCCGTTTGCCACTAGACTTTTCAAAAGCAAGCTTTCAATCAGTCCCGTTCGACTTGCATGTGTTAAGCACGCCGCCAGCGTTCGTCCTGAGCCAGGATCAAACTCTCCAATAAAGTATTGGAAAAGCTTAATTCAGCTCTTTCATTTAAGTTAAAGAAATTAACAGTTGCTATTCAGTATGGTTTCTTTATAACCATGCTTCATCTTTTCAGATGTGCAACCGATGTTTTGGTTCAAACTAAAAGTTTGACTAACATCTGGCTTGAAAACAAATCTGTTTTCGTTTGCATTGTTTAGTTTTCAAGGAACAACTTGATTTCTCAAGCGCCGCTCTCTTGAAGCGACTTATTCATTATATCTTGTCTCTTTCAAGGTGTCAAGCACTTTTTTGAATTTCTTTTTCAATTTTCAGCAGCCAATCAAGGTGCTCATATTATTGAAGAAAATTCATTCTTGCGCTTGCCGTTCCCGTTAGCGACTTGTATTATGATACACGCACAAAGAAGGTTTGTCAACAACTTTTTTGAGATTTCCTCAAAAAAGTTGTCCACCTTATCCCATATACTTGAGCAAAAGCACTACAATCACGCCCGGCACGCCGAAAATGCCTGCTATCAGGGCATTCAGAATGCTTATCTCTACGCCTGCCCCAAAGAGGTTTACCACCCAGAGGATAATAGCGCCTGCAATGCTATTGGTGATCAGTTTCCATACTACTTGCAAAGGCAGTGTGATAACCTTTGCTATCAGCGCCAGTACGATGATGCCCACAGCAAAAGCTACAATAAGTTCCAACATTATCAGATTTCCCTCCGATTTTCCATGGCCTTGGACAAGGTTACCTCATCAGCATACTCCAAATCTCCCCCTACAGGCAGCCCGTGAGCTATGCGGGTGACCTTGATGCCCATGGGCTTTAAGAGCCTGGCCAGATACATGGCAGTAGCCTCTCCCTCTACATTGGGATTGGTGGCCATGATGATTTCCTTGACAGACTCATCTTCCAGACGCCCCAGAAGTTCCTTGATGCGTATATCGCCGGGCCCAACCCCTTCCAAAGGAGAAAGGGCTCCGTGCAGCACATGGTAAAGCCCCTTGTAATCTCTCATGCGCTCCATGGCTGCCACATCCTGGGGCTGCTCCACCACGCAGATGACAGAGTGATCACGCTCGGCAGAAGCACAGATAGCACAGGGATTGCGGTCACTTAGATTGAAGCAGGTATTGCAGAAGCCTATCTTTTCCTTGGCCTCGATGATGGCCCCCGCCAGCGCCCTTGCCTCTCCCGCTTCCATATCCAGCACATGATAAGCAAGGCGCACTGCCGTTTTGGCACCAATGCCCGGCAGTGCGCGAAAATGCTCTATGAGTTTTGCAAGGGGTGCAATGTGCTCCACTTAAAACAACCCCGGGGGCAGGCCGAGACCAGCCGTCATCTTCTGCATTTCTGAGGCCATCATATCATCAACCTTCTTCACAGACTCATTGAAGGCAGCAGAGATGAGATCCTGCAGCATCTCCACATCCTCCGGATCTACAGCTGCCGGAGAAATGGTAAGCGCCTGCACGCGCTTCTCGCCGTCCATGACAATCTTCACGGCACCGCCGCCAGCAGTCACTTCCACAGTCTTGCGCTTCAGTTCCTCCTGCATCTTCTTCATGTCGTTCTGCATCTTCTGGACTTTCTTCATCATACCGGCCATATTGCCCATATTGCCCATGCCACCAAACATTAGCAGACACCTCTCTTTTCTATCTTGATCAACTCTACTTAGACTACCAAAACCCATGGCGGTAGTCAACTGTTTTCCTCTTCCACAGCCACGATATTATCCCCGAAAACCTCCATGGCTTTCGCAAGAGCCGGTGGCCTTTCCTCCGGCGGAATCTCCACCCGGGGAGGTGATTCTATCTGCACCTCTGGTTCCTTCCTTGGACGGGGAGCAGGCGGCGGTGCCAAGGGAGCATCTTCACCTCTGGCCACCAGACGCAGGGCCCTTCCTGCCAGATTTGCCAGTATCTCCTCGCAAAGAGCCCTGTAGTTGCGGGCAGTCAGGGAAGCCATCAGGCTGTTGCCGAAAGCTATGACAAACTGGCTCTGGTTCATGCCCACAAAACGTCCCTGCTGCAGGCAGGCCAGCACAGGCGCCTTATTCCGGGCCTTAAGTTCCTGCAAAAGGCCATGCCAAAGCTGCACGCCAGACTCATCTGCCGTCAGCGCCCCCACCGGCTCTCCCGAAGAAGCAGCAGGACGGGGCTGTGCAGGACGGGCAGGCCGGGGCGCAGGCATAGCCGCCACCGGGGCAGCAGCTGCCGCTCCCTTGGCCAGGGCCGCCGTGACCTGTGCCAGTTTGGCCTCCAATTGGGCCAGTCTGGCCTCATCTGCCGGAGCAGCCACAGCCTGCACGGCGGCAGCCTCTCCATTCCCCTCCTCACGGCACAGGGAAAGCAACGCCACCTCCACCGTAATGCGGGGCTGTGGTGACCATTTCAATTCCGTCAGAGCCTCATGCAGCCGCCCTATCATCTGCATCAAGCGGTCCGCAGGGAAGAACTTCGCCTGCTCCTCCAGAGCCTCCTGCTTTTCCTCATAAAGGTCGAGCTGCTCCAAACTGCCTGCCGCCTGATAGATCATCAGGCTACGCAGATGCAGGGAAAGTTCCACCAGAATCTGCTTCAAGTCCTGCCCCTCCCGCAAGAGCTCTGCCAGGATTTCCAGCACTTCTTGGGTCTTTTTGCCAGCCAGGGCCGCCGTAAGCTTATAAATCCAGTCATGGCCCACCAGCCCCAGGATGCGCCGCACCCTGTCAGCCGTCACCGTGCCCTCGGCCAGAGAAGCGCACTGGTCAAGAATGGAAAGGGCATCACGCAGGCCGCCGTCTGCCTGCAAAGCTATCATAGACAGCGCTTCTGGCTCTGCCTCTATATCCATGGACGCCACAATGTGAGCCATGCGCGCCTCGATTTCTTTCGCTGTGATGCGCCGGAAATCATACCGCTGGCAGCGTGACTGGATGGTAGCCGGCACCTTGTGGGCTTCCGTAGTGGCCAGTATAAAGACCACATGTGCAGGAGGTTCCTCCAGGGTCTTCAAGAGAGCATTGAAAGCCTCCGTGGTGAGCATGTGCACCTCGTCTATGATGTAGACCTTGTATCTGCCATCCACCGGGGCGAAATTCACCGTCTCGCGCAAGTCACGGATTTCATCGATGCCACGGTTGGAAGCCGCATCGATTTCAAAGACGTCCATGGAGGAGCCATCGCCGATTTTCCGACAAGGCTCACACTCACCGCAAGGGTCAGGCGTAGGGCCTTGCTCGCAATTCAAAGCCCGGGCAAAGATCTTGGCGGTACTGGTCTTGCCTGTACCCCGGGGTCCGGAGAAAAGATAGGCATGGCCAATGCGGCCGGAAGTGATAGCGTTGGACAGAGTACGACTGATATGCTCCTGCCCCACCAGATCTTTGAAGGTTTCCGGTCTCCACTTGCGATATAAAGCTACATAAGCCATGAACTCACCCCTAAACACACGAAAAGCAGCCTTGCGGCTGCTCATATCTGCTTTTTCACGTCGGACCACAGCCCTCAGGCGACCTCACGGCACAGTGAATGATCCGCTTATCGCTGCTTCCTTCCGGACCTGACGAGGTTCGCGGGATTCCCTTGCGCGAGACCCAAACGCTATGGCCCGACCTGAAAAAGCTTCCTGCTTCTTTACATAAGGCATTTAGATAAAAAAATGGCGGAGAGTCGGGGATTCGAACCCCGGATACAGTGTTCGCCGTATACACGCTTTCCAGGCGTGCTCCTTCAACCACTCGGACAACTCTCCACAATGCTCTACCAAAGAAGCTATTCAGTTTTTGTTGTTTGCGTTTGTCGCTCGCAACGATGATTATTATACGGGCTTTTAACACTACTGTCAACACCTTTTTTGAAAAAAGTTTAAAAAACTTTTCAGGCATTCAAAAAGGGAGCCTGCGCTCCCTTCATTCAAGCTCTATGAACTCCTCTGCCGACAGTACAGCTTCGAAGCTGCCAAAGGCAGTAATGACCCGCAGCCGCAGCTGCTCATCGCCAAAAGGCTGTACATTTTCCCCGGACTTTGGCAGGCCAAGTTCCGCTGTTAGCTTCTCCTTGGCCAGCTGGATAGTGAAAAGGCCGTTCACCACATTCAGCAGTTCCTCCACGCTGTCTATGGCCAGCTCGTCTATCTCCGGCAGCTCCTCCTGACTATAGCGCCTGGCAATTTCCAGAAACACATCATCGGTAGCGATGATGCCCGGCACGAAGCCCAATGCGCATTTCAGCGCCTGTGAGGTGCCGTGGTTTGGTTCCCAGGCCATTTCCGTTATGGACACAGGACTGATGACCGCCTGGGTGGCGGCCATGCTCTGCAGCGAATCCAGAAGCAGCTCCATGTATTCAGCATATAGATCCAGCCTGTCCTGAGTGGTATTTACTGCCGCCCTCATGACAGCCGTCCTTACGGGTCTGGGGTCTACCTCCACGTCATCGGAGAGATAATGCACCAACACGGACTCGTCGGCCTCTGCCTCGGCCAATATGTCCTGCATTTCATCAGTGGAGTAGCTCCCGCCATTCATCAGGCACTGAGCCACGTTGAAGTCAGCCATCCAGGCCCACCTTCTTCCGGATGGTTTCCACCACCTTCTGTATCTGTTCGCTCTTGTAAGGCTTTTGGATGAATTCCATAGCTCCCATCTTGAGGGTAGTCATGAGTTTCTGTGGAGAGCCTGCCGAGGACAACATGACCACGGGAATCTCCGGGCTCACCTCCTTGATGACCTGCAGTGCCTCGATGCCTCCCACCTCGGGCATGACGATGTCAAGAAAGACACAATCAGGCATCTGCTGCAGCACTATCTCCACCGACTCTTTGCCGTTGACAGCCTCCAGCACCTCACAGTCCAGCTTCTCCAACTCCGTGCGGAGCTTCTTGCGCAGGAGCTTTGAATCATCGGTAATGAGTATCTTGAGTTTTCTATCCAAATTTGCCGCCTCCCCAGCTGCATACTGAGTTATGATTTAATTGCCATTTGCAGTGAATAATGTTTTAAGTGCTATATTCGTCAAACTTTCCCTATTTCCTCTCCCCTGCACAAAAAAAGGCCTCTCCTTCAAAGAAGGAAAGACCTTAAAGATATTACCAGATGAAAAGACCGGTAATGCCTGCGGTAAGCAGCGACACCAGGATGCCGGAAAGCATCATGTAAGCCACATTGCGGGAAATGAGCTCATTCTTGCTGTCATCCACCATGCCCTTGAAGCAACCGATGATCATGCCCAAGGTGCCGAAGTTGGCAAAGCTGGTGATGAAAGTAGTGAGCACGGCCTGCATGTGGGGGCTGAACTCGCCCATGATATCCTGCACATTCAGCATGACCACGAACTCGTTGGTGATGAGCTTGGTTCCCATGTACTGGGCCAGTTTGAAGGCCTCGGACACATCCAGGCCCATGAGCCAGGCAAAGGGGAACATAATGATGCCCAGAGTATTTTCCAAGGTGAACTCGGGGTGAATGAGCATCAGCACCTTATCAATGAGAGCAGCCAGGGCCACAAAGGCGATGACGTTGGCGCAGATGATGAGAATCAGCCTGCCTGCCCCCAGGATGGAGTTGCCCAGGAAAGAGAAGAAGGGCTCCCTGCCCTGTCCGCCGTCTGTAACCTGTGCCACCGTGTCTTCTTCCTCGGAGATCTTCACGGGGTGCAGGATATTGGTGACAATCAGGGCATTGATCACGTTCAGAGGAATAGCGGTGAGGATGAACTCTGCGGGCATCATCTTGGTGTAGATGCCCACCATGGCAGCAGTGATGCAGCTCATGGACATCATGGCCAGTGTCAGGCAGCGGTCAGCCTTCATGCGCTTGAGCTGCAGGCTGGACACGGCCAGGGCCTCGGTGTTGCCCAGGAACATCATCTCAATGGCAAAGAAGGACTCGAACTTCGGCTGATGGGTGAGCACTGCCAGCCCCTTGCCGATCCACTTGATGATGAAGGGCAGCACGCCGATATAGGTGAGGATATCGAACATGGGCACTACCAGCAGGATGGGCAGCAGAGCGGAGGTGAAGAAGTTCATCTGCGGCACATTCACCCAGTCCGGAAAGGCAAAGGCAATGCCGTCATAAGCCACGCTCACCAGCCACACGAAGGCCGCCGCCGCACCGCTGACAATCTCACGTCCGATGGAGAAGGAGGTGAGGAACCAGGCAATGAAGAGATTCAGCAGAAGCAAGACTCCAACACCCCGCCAGTTGATGCGGTTGCGCTTCTTGGAAAGCAGGACGCCCACAGCCAGAAAGACCAGTACGCCCAGCACGTTGATGGCAAAATACATAATAAAAAACTCCCTTGATAAATTGTATGACTGCGACGAAAGTCACAAGTCCCATTGTCTCACAATAGGACAAAGGTGTCAATCCACACGCCCAATCTAATGATTTACTCTGTTGCAACTCATTAGATTAACCTATTTTTTCCGTCAATTCTGTCTAAAGGCAAGGCCGCCTCCAAGGCGGCCCTGTCAGTTACAGATCCTTCTCAGAAAAGGCAAAGGGCAGGACCTCTTCCAGGGTCACAACCTTCTTGTCTCCCTTGAGATTAGCCATGATAATCCTGTTTATCTTGAACTCTCCCATGACTTGGCGGCAGGCACCGCAGGGGGAGCAGGGACCTTCCGTATCAGCTATGAGGGCTATGGCTTCAATCTCCCTCTCACCCTCGGACACGGCCTTGAAGATGGCGGTGCGCTCGGCACAGTTGGTCACAGGATAGGAGGAATTCTCTATATTGCAGCCGCCGAAAACCTTGCCGGATTTCGTGAGCACTGCCGCCCCCACCTTGAACTTGGAGTACGGGCTATAGGAAAACTCCCTGTATTTCTTGGCAACTTCAATCAGTTCTTCATCAGTCATCTCAGTATTTCTCCACTTTATCCTTTTCAACACGGGCATAAACCAGGGGCTCCACAGCAGGCTTCTCGCTGCCGATGATCACAGCCTCGCGGTACATGCGCTCAGCTTCTGCCAGAGCTTCCTTCTTTGAAGTATAGAGGGTTACCAAGCTCTCGCCCTTCTTCACCTCATCGCCGGGCTTCTTGTGGATCACAAGGCCTGCGGAGAAGTCAATGTCGCTTTCCTTGGTCTCGCGGCCTGCCCCCAGCACCACGGAGGTCACGCCCACTTCCTCAGCGTTCATCCTGGTCACGAAGCCATCCTTGTCAGCCAGCACTTCCTGAGTGTAGGGAGCCTGGGCAAATTTCGTGTAGTCACGGAGCACGCTGTCATCGCCCCCCTGCTCCCTGACCATGGTGCAGAAAGCCTCGAAGGCGCTGCCATCCTCAATGACCTTCTCGGCGGCCTTGCGGCACTCATCCAGATCATCATGCACACCAATGAGGTAGAGCATATTGGCAGCCAGCTGCAGGCAGACTTCCGTGAGGTCCTTGGGCCCCTTGCCCTTCAACACGTCCATGGACTCCATGACCTCCAGGCTGTTGCCGATGCCGTAGCCCAGGGGAGTATCCATATCTGTAATGAGAGCCATGGTGCGGCGGCCGGCACCCTCGCCGATAGCCACCATAGTCTGAGCCAGCTTGATGGAATCATCCAGGGTCTTCATGAAGGCACCGCTGCCGGTCTTCACATCCAGCAGGATGCAGTCAGAGCCTGCAGCCAGCTTCTTGCTCATGATGGAGGAAGCGATGAGGGGAATGCTGTCCACGGTAGCCGTCACATCACGCAGGGCATAGAGCTTCTTGTCAGCAGGCGCAAGATTGCCCGACTGGCCGATGAGGCTCATGCCGCACTTATTCACAGTATCAAAGAATTCCTTGCGGTCAAGGGTGGTACGGTAGCCCGGGATAGCTTCCAGCTTGTCCACCGTGCCTCCGGTATGACCCAGGCCGCGGCCGCTCATCTTGGCCACCTTGCCGCCGCAGGCAGCTACGATAGGAGATACCACCAAAGTAGTCTTGTCCCCCACGCCGCCAGTGGAGTGCTTGTCCACCTTCAGGCCCTCAATGGCAGACAGGTCAATCATGTCCCCGGACTTGGCCATGTTCATAGTGAGCTCGGTGATTTCCTCATCATTCATGCCCTTGAACCAAATAGCCATCAACATGGAAGACATCTGATAATCGGGAATCTCTCCCTTCACATAGCCCTCCACCATGAATTTTATTTCTTCATTAGTGAGTGCTTCACCGTGCTTCTTCTTGGTAATCAGGTCATACATTCTCATGGAAATCTCTCCCTTGATAATATTTGCATAAAACAAGCTCAAAGCCCGCCAAGTCGCTCGGGTCACAGGCATAGCAACGCTTCACTTGAAATTCTTCCTTCGGAAAAATTTCACGCATTCCGCTTTTGCTATACCTGCGCCCCTCACTTGCTGCTCTGATTATTTCTCAATCCTGGCCAAAATGCTCTCGCCCTTGGTCTTAAGGTCTGCCCCGAACATATCGGAAATGGTGGCGCCAATCATGGCAAAGGTGGGATAAGTGCCCAGATTCACGCCAGCCTTGATATGCTCACCGTAAATCAGCAGGGGCACATACTCACGGGTATGGTCAGTGCCGGGAGCCCCGGGATCACAGCCATGGTCAGCGGTGATCATGAGCACATCGTCCTCACGCATCTTGGCCATAAACTCTCCAAGTTGGCGGTCAAATACCGTAGCCGCTTCAGCATAGCCGTCCACATCACGGCGGTGGCCATAAGCCATGTCAAAGTCCACCAGGTTCACGAAGCACAAGCCCTCGAAGTCCTCGTCCATGACCTTCAGGGTCTTTTCCATGCCGTCCACATTATTCTTGTTGATGCCCAGGCTGCGGCTGATGCTGCGGCCTGCAAAGATATCGGAAATCTTGCCTACGCCGATGGTATCGAAACCCTTGCGCTGCAAAGCATCCATCATGGTGTCCCCTGTGGGGTCAAGGGAGAAGTCATGACGGCGGGAGGTGCGCTGGTAGTTGGGGTACTCACCCACATAAGGACGGGCAATGACCCGGCCTACCCCATGCTCCCCCTGCAGGATTTCACGGGCGGTCCTGCAGTAGCCATAAAGCTCATCCACCGGCACATCTGCCTCATTGGCAGCAATTTGGAACACACTGTCAGCAGAGGTGTAGACAATGAGGCCGCCGGTCTCCTCCTGCTCCCGGCCATAATCATTGATGACGGCCGTACCGGAGTAGGGCTTGTTGCAGAGGATTTTCTTGCCGAAGGCCTTCTCCAGCTTCTCAATCAAGTCAGCCGGGAAACCATCCGGGTAAGTGGGCATGGGACGCTCGGAAACAATGCCCGCAATTTCCCAATGGCCCGTAGTGGTATCCTTGCCCCGGGAAAGCTCCCTGAGGCGGGCAAAACTGCCCAGAGGAGCCTCCACAGGCTTGCCGCAGCCTACCCCGTCAATATTGAAGAGCCCCAGCTTTTCCATATTGGGCGTGGAGTATTTGGACGAAGCCACGATGGATGCCAGGGTGTTGCACTTCCCGTCCCCGAACTCCGCTGCGTCCGGCTCCTGGCCGATGCCGTAGCTGTCCAGCACAATGATAAAAGCACGCTTGAACTTGCTCAATTTAGATAACCTCCTGCCAACCAGAGAATCAGATTTCGTCTTTCAGCACCTTCACAGCAGCGCTGGCACCCAGGCGGGTGCAGCCTGCCTCGATAAAGGCTTCCATTTCCTCGCGGGTATGGATGCCGCCGGCTGCCTTCATCTGCACGCCTTCACCGATATGCTCCTTGAAGAGCTTGATATCCTCAAGAGTTGCCCCTGCGGTGCCAAAACCCGTGGAAGTCTTGATGAAGTCCGCACCGCCCTCGGTGACGCACTTGCAAGCGGCAATCTTTTCCTCTTCCGTCAGGAAGCAGGTCTCCACAATGACCTTCAGCACCCGCTCGCCGCAGAGCTGCTTCAGTGCCTTGATTTCATCAGTTACGTATTTGGTCTCCCCGGCCTTGAGGGCTCCCACATTGATGACCATGTCGATTTCCTCGGCGCCATCAGCCAGGGCCTGGGCAGTCTCAGCTATCTTGGCCGCCGTATTGCAGTTGCCGTTGGGGAATCCCACCACCGTAGCTGCCTTCACGCTCTCGCCGTAGGTTTCCTTGATGCGGGCGATGAAGCAGGAGGGCACCATCACCGTAGCAGTGTGATAAGTCTTTGCCTCCTCGCAAATACGCTGTATCTCTGCCCAAGTTGCCGTCTGCTTCAAAAGGGTGTGGTCAACCCTTGCCAAAATCTCTGCTGCTTTCATTTTGCAGGCCTCCTTAAAATCGTAGGAACTATCACGAAATAAATTATACATCTTGCTTGCCCAAATTCCCCTAGGCTGCGTTGTCGTCAGTCGACGTAGCACCGCTACGTCTCCTTCCTTCGCCTTGCCTATGAAAATTTGTTCTGCGCCATCTGTACAATTTATCCCGCTCCAGTTCCTTGCGCCTTGTTTCTTTGTTGTTCTTATTGTATCTTTTTTTATCCCAAATAAAAAGGACACATGTCTGCATGTGCCCCAAAATCCGTAATTTTTTTATTTACAGAAGATTATTTAATATTCCAGGTGCTGCTGGCGCCTTGCCTCATATTCGCGCTCCAGCATGCCCAGGATAACCAGATTCTCGTACTTGCCATTGGTTATGATGGTATCGCGTATCAGGCCTTCCCTTACCATGCCTTCTGACTGATAGAGGTGCAGGGCTCTGGCGTTATAATCCTTGCAGTCCAGCCAGGCCCGGTGAAAGCCCAGCTCCCTGAAGGTCAGGGCCTTGATCAGCTTCATGGCCTCATGGCCGTACCCCTTGCCTTTCTCCCCCATGATGAAGTGAGTCCACTCCGCCTCCTTAGCCTCCGTCAGCAAGCCATTCATCAGGATATAGCCCACTGGCGTGCCGTCAGGTCTCTCCACGATGATATCCAGTGAAGCCTTCCCTTCCGTGATGATCTTATGATGGAAAGCCTCTTCAAAGGGCACGATGAACTTAAGGTTCTCCGGTGCAAATTCCAGCTTCATGATATAAGGCAGATCACTCTCCTCCGCCCTCCTGAGCCTAAGTCGCGGCCCCTCTGCCAGAATTCCCTTTATCTTTTCCTCTGGAAAGCTGTATGTCAATGTTTCCACAATTATTCACCCTCATCTAAAATTTATTTATGAAAAGTTCCTAATGTAATCAATTTCTGCATATAGTATAATAGTAGTGTTATTCTATTGCAACTAGGGAGGACTTATCATGCTAGAACTATTGGGAATTTCCGGCTGGGACGAATTCGCCGGCCGTGTAATGATGCCCCTCTTGCCCCCGACCCTGGTGATGCTGGCATCCCTTGCGGTCGGCATAGCCATCAACAAGCTCCTGAACCGCCGCCTCAATCAGCATCTGCAAGGGGAAGAAGGCACCTGGACGCATCTGTTCCTGAATGCCCTCAGGGGAGTCCCCATCTCTCTCTGCCTCATCATAGGCCTTTACTGGAGCATCAGCCTCATTGACTTCATCCAATCCTTCGTGAAGCTCTTCTCCTATATACTCTTTACGGTCATCGTGCTTTCCATCACGCGGGTCATAGCCCGCACCGTTTCCGGTTTCGTGGATATGCAGATAGCCAAGTCCAGGGACCTGCCCCGCACCACTCTTTTGAACGCCATCGTCAATGTCATCATCTACGCCATGGGCGTATTGGTGGTCCTGCAATACTACGGCATTTCCATCGCCCCCATCCTCACCGCCCTGGGCGTCGGTGGTATGGCCGTGGCCCTGGCCCTGCAGGAGACCCTGGCCAACATCTTCTCCGGCCTCCATCTAATACTCTCCAAGCAGCTGCGGCTGGGGGACTATATCAAGCTCAGCTCCAACGAGGAAGGCCGGGTCACGGACATCACCTGGCGCTTCACCACCATCACCCCTGTAGGTGACGGCAATATGGTGGTCATCCCCAACCAGAAGATCGCCTCCGCCATCATCACCAACTACAGCCTGCCCCGCAAGGATATCATCATCAAGATTCCCATTGGCGTAGCCTATGGCAGCGACCTGGAGCAGGTAGAGCGGGTCACGCTGGAGGTGGCTACCAAGGTCATGGAAGAAGTTGACAGGGAGCTTGACATCCCCCCAACCGTGAGATTCCACACCTTCGGAGAATCCTCCATCGACTTCAACGTCATCATGCACAGCAGCAACTTTGACCATCAGTTCCTGCTGAAGCACGAATTCATCAAGGCCCTGACCAAGCGCTACCGCCAGGAAGGCATCGAAATTCCCTTCCCCATCAGGACCATTGTGCAGAATAAAAGCGAATAAAACACGGGAGGCTTGCCCTAGAGCGGCCTCCTTTTTCACACTCGGGCAGGAAATACGCCTTCCTTGCAGAAATGGTATGTGAGTCGACAAGGGATCTATTCAGGAGGCTGAAAGCATGAGCATAAAGAAAATCGGCTTTATCGGCACTGGCATCATGGGAGCGGCCATGGCAGGTCATCTGCTGGCAGCAGGCTTTGAAGTCAGCGTCTACAACCGCACCAAGGCCAAGGCGGAAGGGCTCATAGAAAAGGGAGCCAGGTGGTGTGGCAGCCCCGGCGAATGCGCCAGGGGACAGGACGCAGTCATCACCATCGTGGGTTATCCCAAGGACGTGGAAGAAGTCTATCTGGGCAAGGACGGGATACTTTCAAGCGCCGGGGAAGGCGCCTATGTCATTGATATGACTACCAGCTCTCCCATTCTGGCAGAAAGGATCTTCACTGAGGCAAAGACAAAAGGCATCCACGCCGTGGACGCTCCGGTGACCGGGGGCGATGTGGGAGCAAAGAATGCCACCCTATCCATCCTGGTGGGCGGCGAGGAAAGCTCCTTCGAGGCCCTGAAGCCCGTCTTTTCCGCCATGGGAAAGAATCTGGTCTACATGGGCAGCGCAGGGGCAGGGCAGAAAGCCAAGGCCTGCAACCAGATTGCCATTGCCGGTGCTTTGGCAGGGGCTTGCGAAGCTTATGCCTACGCTAAGGCTTCAGGACTGGATTTGGAGAAAACCTTCCAGGCTATCTCCGCAGGTGCCGCCGGCAGTTTCCAGATGTCAAATGTGGTGCGCCGGGGCCTCGATGGTGATTTCGAACCCGGCTTCATGCTCAAGCACTTCGGCAAGGACCTGGCCATCGGCACTGAAACCTCCGCCGCCTATGGTGCCGCCCTGCCAGTGCTGGGACAGGTGCTCTCGGAAGTCAGGCAGATGGAAAGGCAGGGCAAGGGAGACAAGGGCACGCAGGCCCTGCTGTGGTATTATGGCTTAGATAAGTGAATCTGAAGGGGCTGGCGCAAAAGCCGGTCCTTTTCATTTGCCTGCAGATAAATGCGAACAAAAGTGCTATAATATTGCCTATCAGCAAGCACAGGAGGCAAACCGCATGAAATTTTTCCATCTCTCTGACCTGCATATCGGTCTGAAACTTATGAACCATGACCTCAGCCATGACCAGGCATATATATTGGATAAGATCATTGAGTCTGCCAGGGAAAGGCAGCCCGAGGCCCTCATCATAGCCGGGGACATCTACGACAAGTCCGTCCCCTCAGCAGAGGCAGTAGCCCTTTTCGACAGATTCATCACAGAACTTTCCCATGCCCTGCCCCAAATGGAAATCATGCTGATTTCCGGCAACCATGACAGCGCCCAGCGGGTGAACGCATTCCGCTCACTGCTCTCCGACCATCACCTGCACATGATTGGCCTGCCTCCCTTGGAACCAGAGGAACACATCGAGAAAATCACCCTCACTGACAAATACGGCCCGGTGCATTTCTACCTGCTGCCCTTCGTGAAGCCCTCCATGGTCAAGGCCATCACCGGCACCGATGAAAATGGCACGAACCTGACCTATGATGCCGCCCTCCACGCCTTGATAGGACGGGAAAACATAGATCCGACGGCCCGCAATGTACTGGTAAGCCATCAGTTCTATCTCTCCACTGGCAAGAGCGCCGCTGACATTCCCAGAGCAGACTCGGAAATCGTCACCGTGGGCAATATCGACTCCGTCAAGGGAGATATCCTGGAGCGCTTCGACTATGCGGCTCTCGGCCATATCCACCAGCCCATGCAGCTGAACGGCAAGGACTGCTACCGCTACTGCGGCACGCCCCTGCCCTGCTCTGTCAGCGAGGCAGGGCAGGCGAAGGGCATTGTTGAAGTCGAACTTGAAGCAAAGGGCACGGTCAGGACTTCCGTTATCCCTCTCAAGCCCCTCCACGATGTCCGCAAAATAAAAGGCAAACTGGCCGAAGTGCTCTCTGCCCCTTCGGAAGACTATGTGAGCATCACCCTGACGGACGAAAATGACCTGGACGTCTTTGATATGCAGGACCGTCTCAGCGCCGCCTTCCCTAACCTGCTGGAAGTGCGCCGCAACACCCGCCACAGCGCCGACTATGAAGCCGGACTTGCACCTCAGGAAAGCCTCTCCCCCTTCCAGCTCTGCCAATCTTTCCTCAGTGACCTGGCCCCGGAGGACGAGGCCCTGCTGGCAGAAATAATCAACAGCGTACAGCATAGCGCCAGGGAGGCTAAGATATGAAACCCATCAAACTGACCCTGCAGGCCTTTGGCTCCTACGGGACAAAAACTGAGATTGACTTCACAGCCCCCCGGCAGAACCTCTTTCTCATCACTGGTGACACCGGCGCAGGCAAGACCACCATCTTCGATGCCCTGGTCTTTGCCCTCTACGGGGAAAACAGCTCCAATAACAATAAAAAAGCCAGCACCGATATGCAAAGCCAGTATATCGGCAGGGAAGTCACCCCTTTTGTGGAGCTGACTTTCAGCGAGCTTAACGGAGGACATGAAGATAGGTACACAGTCCGCCGCGTCCCCCACCACTTCCGCAAGCGTCTGCGGGGCAAGGGTGAGGATATTGAAACTAAGGAAGAAATCACCCTGACCCTGCCCGATGGCAGCGACTTCCTTGGCAAGATCAACGAAATCAACGCCAAACTGCAGGAAATCGTAGGGCTCACCAAGGAGCAATTCATGCAGGTGGGCATGATTGCCCAGGGAGAGTTCATGGAACTCTTGCGACTGGACTCCTCCAAGAAAAAGGAAATCTTCCGCCGCCTCTTCGGCACGGAAATCTTCGATGCCATTGTAAATGAACTGCGCTTGCGCAATAGCAGCATGCAGGGAGAAATGAATGACCTCCTGCAAAACTGCCAGAGCCGGGCAGAGGATATCTGCCTGCCCAAAGACCTCACCCTGGAAAATCCCCTGCCGGAACTCAAAGCAAGAGTGCTGGACAAGAAGAACAAGCCCAACATCGCAGAGCTGGAAAAGCTGGCAGAAGAACTTGCTGCCCTTACAGACAAGCAGCATAACGAGCTGGACGAAATAACCAAGTCCTGGGAAGACACCACCAGGAAGCGGGACGAGATAAACTCCCAGCTGGCCAAAGCTCAGGAACTGGAGAAAGCCTACCGACAGCTGGACAATATTTCGGGTCAGGAAACAACAAAAGAGGAATTGCTGGCAAGACTGGAAAGCAGCACAAGGACAGCAGAGGAAAACGAAAAATCTGCCCAGACTGCCGCCCAAGCCTCCCTGGCTGTCTATACCGCCACAAAAACAAAAGTGGAAGCCGCCCTCAGCCAGTTGGCAGAACTTGAAAACACCCAGAAATTGCTGACAAGCACTAAAGCGCAGCTTGAGGGTGCAGAGAAAAAGCTCCATGAAACAAAAACAGCACAATCAGACTACACAGCTAGAATAAACAGCTGGCAGCAACAGATTACAGCCCTCCCGGAAATCACGAAAAAGCTGGAACGCGCCCGGGAGCAGCAGAGAAAGACCCAGGACTGGGAAAAAAAGCGGCTGAGCCTGCTTGACCTGCAAGCCAGGCTGACCACTGCCACCCAAAAAACTGCCGCCGCCCAGTCAGCCTATCTGGCACAGAAAAAGGTGTACCAGGAGAAGCTGGATTCATACCACAGGGAGCATCAGTGCTTCCTTGACGCCCAGGCCGGCGTGCTGGCCCAGAGCCTCAAAGATGGCTCTCCCTGCCCAGTATGCGGTTCCCTTAAGCACCCTCATCCCCACCAATTCGACCAGCAGGACAAGCCCTTGGAACGCCATGAACTGGAACTATTGCAAGCGAAAGCAGCCGAACTGAACAATCTGCAGATAGAGGCCTCCAATCGAGCCCAGAAGGAAAAAACTGCCAAACAGGCGCTGGAAGAGCAGTTCAGCTCACAACTCAAAGAACTTTGCGAAAACCTGCACCAGCAGGCCAAGCTCATTGTCCCGGAAGATAACCCCCTCTCCTTTATAGAAGCCAGCCTGAAAAAATGGCAGAATCAAATAGCCGCCAAGCTGCAGGAATTGACCAAACAGGAAAATGACCTGACAGCCATACAGCAGGCCCTCTCCCAAAGCAGCGAAAAACTGCAGAAACTGCAGGAAGCCGCCGACCAAGCCGCAGAAAACAAGCAGAAGGCCGAGGGCGAAGTCCGGGCACTGGAGGGAAAGAGCAAGACTCTCCAAGCTCAGCAAACGTACCCTGACAGCCAGGCAGCCCGAGCCGAGCTAGCCGGCGCGGAAAGCACTCAAAAAGCATCCCAAGACAAACTGCAGGAGGCCCAAAGGGCCAGCCAGTCAGCCCAGGCTGCCCTGCAGCAGGCAAAAACCATCATAGCCACCCTTGGCAATGCTCCCCGTCCGGATATGGAAGGGATAGCCGCCAGCCAGCAGGAGATAAATGCCCTTTGGCAAATGCAGAACAGCAAGCAGCAGCATTTGCGGGATATGCTGAGCCGGAACGAAGCAGTGACCAAATATCTGAAAAGGAATCTTTCCGCCCGCCAGGACAAACTCCAAGAAGCCGCCTCTCTGGAAAGTCTCTACAACCGACTGTCCGGAAAAATCAGCGGCAGCCGCATGGACATCGAAACCTTCGTCCAGCGCCACTACCTGAGCCAGATTCTCATAGCCGCCAACCGACGCTTTGCCGAAATGTCAGCTGGACAGTTTGAACTGCGGCTCATGCCCATTGAGGATGCAGGCCAGGGAAAAAACCGTGGCCTTGACCTGCGGGTCTACTCCACCGTCACCGGCCAGGAACGGGACATCCGCACCCTCTCCGGCGGCGAGTCCTTCATGGCCGCCCTATCTCTTGCTCTCGGCCTCTCCGACCAGATTCAGGCCAACACCTCTGCCATCAATCTGGACATCATGTTCATAGACGAGGGCTTCGGCTCCCTGGACGATCACGCCAGAAGCCAGGCCATAAAAGTTCTCAAACGCCTCTCCGGCGGTGACAAGCTCATCGGCATCATCAGCCATGTGACAGAACTCAAGCAGGAAATGGACAACCAGCTCCTGGTCACCAAGGACGAACACGGCAGCCACGCCCAGTGGCAGATAAGCTGAAAAAGGGGACTGACCAAATTCCGGTCAGTCCCCTTTGCCTTTCAAGCTTCAATAAACCCTGCTGATTTCAAACCCATTCTTCTCCAGGGCCTTCACAATCCGCTGGATATGTTCCTCATTGTGAGTCTCACAGGTCACGGTCAGCTGCACCTTCTTGAAGGAATCCGTCACCATGGCCTGGTTGTGGTCCAGCTTGATGACATTGGCATTCTCATCCGTGAGAATCTGCGCCACCTTCAGGAGCTGGCCCGGCTTGTCCGGCAACTGCACAGCGAAGGCGAATACACGGCCACGGGCGATTAGGGCCTTGTCTATGAGGGCAGAAATAGTGGAAATGTCGATATTGCCGCCGCTGACGATAGGCACTACCTTCTTGCCCTTGAGGCTCTCAGGCAGCTTGTCAAGGCCGGCCAGAGCCAGCACCCCCGCCCCCTCGGCAATGAGCTTGTGCTTCTCAATGAGGGAAAGCAGTGCGCCCATGATTTCCATTTCAGACACGGTGATGATGCCATCCAGATATTTCTTGCAGAACTCATAGGTGAGCGTCCCTGCCGTCTTCACGGCACAGCCATCAGCCACCGTATCGGCACTGGGCAGGGTCACGATCTTGCCCTGCTGCTGAGCTGCCTGCATGCAGGCGGCATTCTCCGGCTCCACGCCGTAGACCTTCACATGGGGAGCAGCCAGCTTCGTAGCCAGGGCCACCCCGGAGGCAAAGCCGCCGCCGCCGATGGGCACCAGGATAGCATCCACATCCTTCAGGTCCTGCACGATTTCCAGAGCCGTAGTGCCCTGTCCCAGAAGCACCTGCAGGTCATTGAAGGGATGCACATACACATAGCCGTGCTTCTTCTGCAGTTCCAGGCTGTGAGCATAGGCATCATCAAAGCCATCACCAAAGAGCACAACTTCTGCCCCCAGCGCCTTGGTGCCCTCGACTTTGAGGATAGGCGTGGTGGCCGGCATGCAGATGACCGCCTTCACACCCAGCTTCTGGGCGGCATAGGCCACCCCTTGGGCATGATTGCCAGCGGAAGCGGTGATAACCCCGCGCTTCCTCTCTTCCTCACTGAGCTGGCTGATCTTGTTGTAAGCCCCACGCAGCTTGAATGCCCCCGTATGCTGCAGATTCTCCGGCTTCATATAGACATCGCAGCCAGATATTTCAGAGAAGAAATCACTGTGGACAAGCTCCGTATGCCGGGCTACTCCCTCCAGCTGCTGGGCTGCTTTATACACATCGGCAATGGTGGTATTCGCCACTACATCTGCCTCGCTCTTTTTGACAACCTTTTCCTGCTGTTCCTCTTTCGACATTATGACGGCCCCCTGTTTTACAATGTTACACCTTTTCGTTCATTAAAGTGTAACATCAGAGAGGACGCTTTGTCAATCAGAAACAGGCACACATTACGCAGAGATATTTCTCAACCGTTCTTCCAGCTTATCCCGCAGTTCCTGCAAACCTCCCACATACTTATCAAATATAGCCTGCAGCACCACCTGTGCTTTCTCTTCATCATATACATGGATAGCCACATTCCTGTTTTTCAGCATTTCCAGCCATACCTTCTCATCTGTCAGCCACCCTAGTCCATAAGCTGCCTTGAATATTTCCCTAGGCGAGCCAGTGGCTGCTTCTGCCACACCGTACAAGGTCAGTACCTCTTTCAATGCCTTCCAGGCCAGTTCAAAAGTGAGGTTGAACTGGCCAATGACTCCCATACGGTAGATTTCGTTCCTTGACGTCATTTCCATATCCACTTGTTCAAGAACCTTCAAGCAGTCTGCGAATGCCTGATATTTTTTCATCTCTCCGCCCAATTCATACATATCTATCCCATCCCTATCTATCTCTTTCTGCAATTCAGCAGAAATTCCCTCATCCAAATTGACTACATCAAAGGAGAGCAAAGTATCGGTATTATCTTCCACCTCAAGGGAAAACCCCAGCACATCTCCGCCTGCCACCGCTAAATCTATATCACTGCGAGGGTGATTTGTCCCCCGTGCCCGTGAGCCAAAAAGCAATAACTTCTCTATCTTATACTTTCTGGCCAGTGTTACAATTTCCCTCACCAATCTATCAGGTATATCCAGCTTCATTATTTCACCTGCGCTTCCCAGTATCTACAATGTTTCTTTGCCATCATCATAACTAAAAGCAAGAAAACTTTCAAGCTCTGGAGGGTTTTTCCCCTCTTAGCACGAATATCTCAAGTAAACAACAAGGGGGAATGTCCATGAAAAGAAAAAGAATCCTGGTACCGGTGGACGGCTCGGAGGGTTCGGCCCAGGCCGTCAGCCTGGCAGGAGATTTGGCACTTTCCACCGGCTGTACCTTGGACATACTCCATGTTTCCTACTTCGACAGCAAGACAGACAGTCAGGCAGACAGCTGGCTGCCTGAGGAAGTGGCCGGTGCCGTAGGCTACCAGCAGCAGGAAGTGCTGGACAGGGCACGGAAGAGCCTGCCTGAGGGGTTGTCGGCTGATTTTCACCTGCGCACAGGGAATCCCGTAGAAGAAATCCTGCGCTTCGCCCACCAGCAGCAGGACTGGCTCATTGTGGTGGGAGGCAGAGGCCTGGGAGCCGTGGAAGGTTTCCTCATGGGCAGCATCAGCCAGCAGCTACTGGAAGAATCCCCCGTGTCGGTACTGATTGCCAGGAATCCGAAGGATGTGCCCCATAGGGAAGAAAGCATGTTCTCAAGTTTTTCCCAATTGACGGATCTGGTGAAGAAATCCCTTCCCCCATTGAACCGCAAATAGCTACAGGCTATTTCTATTGTATATTCAGTGAGTGAGGGACACAGGCACAGCATAAGCGCAACGTGTGGAATTTTACCATGAATCTTAGCGAACACAAGCGACGCTCTGCAAAGCAGAGCTAGTGCAGTGCGAGCTTAGATTCCATGGTAAAATTCCAAGTGAAGCGTTGCTGTGCCTGTGCCCCGAACGCCTTAGAATGTCAAATCAAGTCAGGAGGTCTTTTATATGGAAATCAAAAACATTCTGGTGCCCGTAGACGGCTCCGAAGGCTCTGACCGCGCTATCACCCATGCCATCTCCATGGCAGAGGTCTGCAATGCCAAATTGAACTTCCTATATGTGGCCAACATCAACCAGCTGGCCATCAACGCGTGTCTCTCCGACGCCATCCTGGAAGCCGTCACCAAGGCCGGCAACGTCATCCTTGACCGGGCCATGGAAATGGTGCCCTCGGGCATCGCGAAGGAAGCCTTCTCAGAGACGGGCTCTCCTGCTGTGGTCATCCTGGACTTTGCCACCAGCAACAACGCCGACCTCATCGTCATGGGCAGCCGTGGCCTGGGCATCGTCAAAGGCGTGCTTCTGGGCAGCGTCAGCCAGTACATCGTAGAGCAGGCCAAGTGCCCCGTACTGGTAGTCAAATAGCTCCCCCATAATACCATTTTCCCATAGAGAAAGCCCGGCCAATCGGCCGGGCTTTCGCGTTGCCTGTGTAATTGCAGCTTTCAGAACTTCAGATACTCTCTCAGCTTTGGGAAGTCGATGAAGCTCTTTTCTTCCGGGTGCTTCTCAAAGTAGTGCTGATGCTCCTCCTCTGCCCTTTGGAAATTTCTCAAGGGCAGGGCCAGAGCATGACATTGGCGGGCCAGCTTGGGATTGCTGTTGGGGTCATTAAGGGTCAGCCCCCCTTCACTCACCGCCGAAGGCTTGCCCCGGCTGGCAATGAAATTCAGGTGCAGCTGCACCTGTGGCTCGTCCTCACCGGAGGCGTAGAACACGCCTGCCCGGTACTGCTCCCCCCTGGCTTCCCCCTGGCCGTCAGGCACATAGGGATTCACCACGGCAAAAAGCACATCCATCAGCTGGGACAGGTCCGTTTTCTTGGGGTTGAAAGTTACTTCCACCCCCATATAGGCACGGGCAGTGCCAGAGGAAACGGACTCAAAGTCTGTCTCCCCTTCACCGTTGATATAGCCTGTGCAGGTATCTGTCACGCCCGGCAAACTCCTGAATACCTCCTGCAGTTCGTGGAAGTCTCCCCCGGAAAAATAGATTTTCTTGGTATACATCTCACTTCTCCTTTTCCGGGTGGAAGAGATCCACCTGCCGCATGGCGGCCCGCTTCACATCAAAGAGGTTGATGAGCTCTGCCACTGCCTGGGTGGGTGACACCACACCTTGCAGCACAGCCTCCCGTATTTCCGGCATGCGGCCTGTCACCACTGCATCCTCAAAGAAGAGGTTGTGCAGATGCTCGTCAATCATGCTGTGCATCCAGTCCAGCAGCTGCCCATCACGGCGCTTCTGCCAGACACCGCTTTCGGTGGTCATCTTCTGAAAAGCCTGAATGACCTCCCACAGTTCCTTCAGCCCTGTCTTTTCCAAAGCGGAGCACAGGTAAGCATGGGTGGGCCAGCCCGGAGTAGCAGGGCGGATGTACTCTATCATGCGCTCATACTGTCCCCGGGACACCTGGGCCTTGGTCAGGTTGTCGCCATCAGCCTTGTTGATGACGATGGCATCTGCCAGTTCCATGATGCCCTTCTTGATGCCCTGCAGCTCATCACCCGCCCCTGTCAGCACCACCAGCAGGAAGAAATCCACCATGGAGCGTACAGTCGTTTCCGACTGGCCTACGCCTACAGTTTCGATGATGATCACATCATAGCCCGCCGCCTCACACATGAGCATGGTCTCCCGGCTCTTGCGGGCCACGCCCCCCAAAGTCCCCCCTGCGGGGGAAGGGCGGATAAAGGCCTCAGGCCTCCTGGACAGGGTCCCCATCCGGGTCTTGTCTCCCAGTATGGAGCCCTTGGTGACGGAACTGGTGGGGTCAACGGTGAGCACCGCCACCCTGTGGCCTGCATCGCAGAGCATGTTGCCGAAGGCCTCTATCATGGTGCTCTTGCCCGCCCCCGGCACGCCGGTGATACCGATGCGCAGGGCCTTGCCTGTCCTGGGCAGCAGCCTCTGCAGCACCCGCTGGGCCTTGGCAAAGTGCCTGGGGCTGTTGCTCTCAATAAGGGTGATGGCCCTGGAAAGGGTCATGCGGTCTCCCTTAGCGACCCCTTCCACATAGTCATCCTCAGACATTATCATCTTCCGCTTGGGCTTCAGCTTCCCGCTGGCCAGAGCAGGATTGATATTGCCCACGGTAGTGTCCTTGATGCCGTCAATGCCGCTCATGACGGAACAGGCGAATTTGTCATTCTTTTCCTCAGGCACCCAGCTTGGCTTACTGGTAGTATATTTTTGCTCCATTAGTTCCTCCTCTCCAAAAGACTATTGTAACGGCGTCCATGGATGGACGCCTCCTGCGGCCCTTCGCGTTTGAGGATCAAACCGGGGCCGCGTTTTCTTTTGGTTCGTTTTCTTTGCGCCAAAGAAAATGAACAGCCGAAACTAAAATAAGCAATCAAAACTTACTCTTCAGCAATTTCTTCTTTGACACGCTCCATCAGCAGAGTCAGCAATTTAATACCTGCCTCGGGAATATTAGTCCCCGGGGCGAAAATTGCCACGGCCCCATGCTCATAGAGGTTGTCATAATCCTGCACGGGAATGACGCCGCCGATGGCCACCATGATATCCTCGCGGCCCAGCTTCTTGAGCTCCTCAACCAGCTGCGGCAGCAGGGTATTGTGGCCTGCTGCCAGGGAACTAAACCCTACCATGTGCACATCGTTGTCCACTGCATCCTGGGCGGTCTCGGCAGGAGTCTGGAACAGCGGCCCCACATCTACATCCCAACCCATGTCCGCAAAGGAAGAAGCGATGACCTTCTGGCCGCGGTCGTGGCCGTCCTGGCCCATCTTGGCCACGAAGATGCGGGGGCGGCGGCCCGTGAGGCGCTCGAACTCGTCAGCCATGCTGCGGGCTTTGTCCAGCTCCGTCTTGTCCGTGAACTCGGAGGAATAGACACCGGAAATGGTGTGAATCACTGCCTGATAGCGGCCCGATACCTTCTCCACCGCATCGGAAATCTCGCCCAAAGAGGCCCGCACACGGGCTGCCTCCACCGCGCATTCCAGAAGGTTCCCGTTATCGCGGGAATCTGCTGCCTTGGTGATAGCTTCCAAGGCCCTGCGCACATCATCATCATTGCGCTCACGACGCAGTTTTTCCAGACGTTCCACCTGGGCATTGCGCACAGCGGTATTGTCGATGGCCAAAATTTCCAGCGGATCTTCCTTTTCCAGACGGTACTTGTTCAGGCCCACGATGGTCTCGTTGCCGGAGTCGATCTGGGCCTGACGGCGGGCAGCCGCCTCCTCGATGCGCATCTTGGGCAGGCCCGTGGAAATAGCCTTGGCCATGCCGCCCAAAGCCTCCACTTCCTGGATATGAGCCCAGGCCCGGCGGATAATCTCGTTGGTAAGGGCTTCCACGTAATAGGAGCCACCCCAGGGATCGATGATCTTGCAGACGCTGGTCTCGTCCTGGATATAGAGCTGGGTATTGCGGGCAATGCGGGCAGAGAAGTCCGTGGGCAGGGCGATAGCCTCATCCAGCGCATTAGTATGCAGGGACTGGGTGTGGCCCAAAGCCGCACCCATGGCCTCCATGGCCGTGCGGGAAATATTGTTGAAAGGATCCTGGGCCGTAAGTGACCAGCCGGAAGTCTGGCTGTGGGTACGGAGGGCCATGGACTTGGGATCCTCTGCCCCGAAGGACTTGACAATCTTGGCCCAGAGCACACGGGCAGCCCGCATCTTGGCCACTTCCATGAAGTAGTTCTTGCCGATGGCCCAGAAGAAGGACAGGCGCTTGGCAAAGGCATCCACCGGCAGGCCTGCCTTGATGCCCGTGCGGATATACTCCAAACCATCTGCAAGCGTATAGCCCAGCTCAATATCTGCCGGCGCCCCCGCTTCCTGCATATGGTAGCCGGAAATGGAAATGCTGTTGAACTTGGGCATGTATTTGGTGGTGTACTCGAAGATATCGCCGATGATGCGCATGGACATCTCAGGCGGATAAATATAGGTGTTGCGCACCATGAACTCTTTGAGTATATCGTTCTGGATGGTGCCTGCCATGATCTTCTTGTCCACGCCCTGCTCCACGCCGGACTGGATAAAGAAGGCCAGGATGGGCAGCACTGCTCCGTTCATGGTCATGGACACAGACATCTGGTCCAGGGGAATGCCGGAGAACAGGATATTCATATCAAGCATGGAGCAGACCGACACGCCGGCTTTGCCCACATCGCCCACTACTCTGGGGTTATCCGCATCGTAGCCGCGGTGGGTGGGCAGGTCAAAGGCGATGGAAAGGCCCTTCTGGCCTGCGGCCAGATTCCTGCGATAGAAGGCATTGGACTCCTCTGCCGTGGAGAAGCCTGCATACTGACGCACCGTCCAGGGACGGAAGACGTACATGGTGGAGTAAGGCCCACGCAGGCAGGGAGGAATGCCGCTGGCAAAGTCCAGATGGTTCATATGGTTATATTCGTCATGGCCATAGAGGGGCTTCACGGGCACATGCTCCATGGTGCGGCGGGTGAGAGCCTCAAACTCCGCCCCGGCCTGGGCCTCGAAAAGCTTCTTCCAGTCCCCTGCCGCCCCCTGGGGAGCATCTTTCAGGCTTATCTGGGTGAAATCAGGATTTGTGTAAGCCATTATGCAATCATCCCTTTCTTCTTCTGCAGGAGCTGCAGGATCTGGTAGCAGTTGGCACGAACGTGGATGTACTCATCAATGCCCGCCTGGTTGTAGGTTTCCAGCATATCCTGGGGAGCAGCCCCGGCCAGGAATACCGTGGCCTTGGGCAGCACCTCATGGAGCTTCGGCGCCAGGGCTGGCACAATCTCGGGATAGGTGGCATCGGTAGAGCAGATGACCACGGCGTCTGCCCCGGACTCCTTGGCAGCCTGGGCCGCTTCCTCCACAGTCTGGAAGCCGTTGTTGCCCAGCACCTCAAAGGCGCCCACCTGCAGGAACCCCGTGGTGAAGTCAGCCCTGGCCTTGTGCTGGGGGATGGGGCCCATATTGGCCAAGAAGATCTTCACATTATCATCATGCTCAGCCTTGAAACCCTCCGTCAGCTTCCGCAAAGCCTCAAAGCGCTCGCTCCAGCGGTGGGGCTCGATGGCTTTCACCTGTTCCTCACCCTTGGCCCCGCCATGGAGGGCTTCTGCCAGTTCCTCAATGGTGGCGCCGGCGCAGGCAGCAGCTATGGCAGCTTCCGTCACTCCAGCCTTGGCAGAGGAAAGCTCAGCCAGCTTTTCTTCTTTGAACTGCTCATCAATATCGGCCAGATAGCTTTCCACCTCAGCCTTGCGCTGTTGCTTGATTTCTTCCACATCTTCGGGACGCGGGTCAAGCAAAGTCTCCGTCATGTTGGGATACATATTGTTGCCTACGATACGGTCCTTGCGGGTCTCGGCTGCCTTGAAACGGGCGCTCAGGACGCTGGCAATCTCCTCCTGGGGATAGCCCTCCTGCAGAGCCTTCAGGATACCGCCCTTGGCCTCTATCTTCTGGAATTCCTCCCAGATTTTTTCTTTCATCTGCTTGGTAAGTGTCTCCACCGCCCAGGAACCGCCGGCAGGGTCAATGGGCTGCAAGAGGCCGAATTCCTCCTGCAGGATGATCTGCACATTGCGGGCAATGCGACGGGAGAACTCGTCACCCTTGCGGATAGGCTCGTCAAAGGGGCTGCTCTCGAAGGAATCAATGCCTCCTACTACCCCTGAGAAGATTTCCGTGGTATTGCGAAGCATATTGACGTAGGGGTCATAGACAGTCTTGAAGAACAGGGCGGGCTTGGCATGAATGTGCATGCGCCTTGCCTCCTGGCTGCCGCCAAAGGCTTCAACAATCTGCGCCCAGAGGGGACGCAGGGCCCTGAGCTTGGCAATCTGCAGGAAGAAATTGGCCCCCATGGAGAAGCCGAAGACAATCTGCTTCGCCGCCTCGTCGATAGTCAGCCCTCTGTCCATCAGCGCCCGCAGATAAGCCACCGCCATGGCAAGGGCATAGGCAGCCTCCTGCACATCATTGGCACCGCCCCGGCTGAATACATCACTGCGGACAAAGACCGTGGCAAGGCCCGGCGCGTTTTCCTTAGCCCACTTGGCGGCTTCCGCCATCTCATCATAGAGCTTGTCCAAAGAAGCAGGCAGTTCCCCTTCTTCAACCAAAGCCCCCAGGGGATTTGCTCCCACAAAGCCCTTGAGCTGCTTCAAGTCTGTACCAGAGGACTTCAAGGCCCCAACTGCCAGAGCCAGCATAGGCAGAGCCGTAGCCCCGGCATAGATATAGAGGGGGTACTTGTCCAGCTTCAGCCCCTCCAGCAGGGTATGCACATCATCAAGGGTGGTCAGGGACACGCCCTCATCACCGGGGGTCTCCGCCTTTCTCACATCCCTGGCAGCCAGGGTGGCCTTGTCCAGGCGGATATTGTAGACCGTGGAACCCTTCTCCTGCTCATGGCGCAGCAGCTCATTGTTTTCCTTGGGGCTGGTCTCATCGCAGGACTGGGCAATGCCCCAGGGCCTCCCAACATAGCCGCTGGGCTGTGCCCCCCTGAGATAATCCCCCATGCCGGGGAACTCCCCCTTGGGCAGGATATCTTCCGTATCCTTGCGGAAGTACATGGGGTCGAAGGTAATGCCCTCATAGGTCTTGGTATACATTTTCTTCTCAAAGGGTGCACCCTTCAAGAGAGTGATGCAGGCCTCCTTCCACTCCTCATAGGTGGGAGGAGTGAATTCATCCAGTGGCACATCGGGAAAGTCCGTCTGCTGCTCGGCCTTTTTCAGGATAGCCTGAAGGTCGAGCTCGCCGCTTTTTTCCAGCTCGTTGCTCATACTGCAGCCTCCTTGTGTGATTTGTGAAACCCAACAGAAAAGGCAACCCACCTGCAAGCGCGCAGACGGATTGCCTAAAAATGGCCACAGCAAAAAAGCCCTAAGCCCAATCCCCTACCCATCGCTCGCAGGCACATAAGGGAACCAGGCACGATGCTTCGGCTCTCTTATACGGTGATGACAGAACAGGCAGTTCTCCTGGCTCGGCTTCATGGCCCTGCACGCCTTCCCAAGGTAAGCATATCTACCCCAGTGACATTCATGTGCAGGACTCCACCCTACAGTGGCGGGACCGCTCCGGCTTAGGGCGTGTTGATTAAATGAGCTTTGCCCAGATTTGCGGGGATTGGCTGTCCATTGCAAGGCGACAAACCGGAGGCATAGCGGCGCTATGTCGAGGATTTGTCAACGAAGCAGGGACAGTCAAGACCCGTGAAGATGGGCTGAGCGAATTAATCAACACGCCCCACACCGGATTCCCTATTAAGTACCTAAGTACACCTGTTCCCAACCATATTAAGTTGCTATTTAAATATTATTATCATTTATAATTTTTGTCAATATTCCCTGCTCCATTTCTGAAGTCCCTTTCCTCTTGCCTTTTCTCGGCCCGGCTGCATGATATACATGAGGAAAAGCAGGAAAAACAGGCATGCGGATAGAATAGAACCTCTGTATGAGTGCGATATGATGGAGGTTTGTTTATGGATAAATCATTTGCAATCCCTATATCCAGGCGCAGTTTTATGAAGATGATGGCCTGGCCGCAGCTGGGACAGTGCTCGGCCTCAAAGATGATGCCGCAAGAGTGGAAGCTGTGCCAGAATATCTTGCTTACGTCTAAGATGAAATGTGCGAAGAGGCCGGCGTAAATATCCTTGAGGCGCACCATTTTCCCGATGCTGTCTGCCGCACAGCGTACCCCATCGACATTCACGATGTGAAGTTGGATCTCTTCAAGAAGCTGGAAAAGGGACAGTATTACGAAATCCCCTACCGTGCCTTGGTGACCAACGAAATCTCCAACCTGCTGGTGGTGGGGCGCTGTGCCAGCGGCAGCTTCGCTGCCCAGGCTTCCTTCCGCATCCAGCCCACCTGCATGAGCATGGGCGAGGCAGCAGGCATTGCTGCCGCCTGGGGGCTTTCCAAAGGGATTCCGGTGAACGAAATCAAGTGGGAAGAGATGCCCGAAGAAATGCGTAGTTATGTAAGCAAATAAATCAAAGGAAAAGACTAAGGAGGTCATTATCATGCAAAAGAAAAAAATCGTGGCTGCTGTTGCCATTGCTGCATTCAGCTTCGGCTTTGGCTTTGGGTCCATGGCCCATGCGGAGTTCCGTCCTGCTACTCAGGAAGCCCTTGAGACCCATACGGGGGTGAAAGTAGCTCCCGGTCAGGATTCGTCCGAGGATAAGCTGCCTGCTTCCCAGCGTTTTGTAAGTACAGAAGGAAAAATTCCCTATCAGCTTTGCCTGCCGCGCTGGTATGATTCTGCCAAGACTTACCCCCTGATTGTCGTAGTCAATGATGTGGCCGGGGAAACAGATGAAAAGGCCTTGCTGAAGCAGACGGACGGTGTCACTGCCTGGGCAGATGAACTGGAGAACAACCAACAGTATGCAATCGTGCTGACCATTCAGGGAACGAAGGACTCAGAAGCGCGTGTTGGCCGCCTGTCCAGTACAGAGGGCATGAATACCATCAGGTATATATTGAAGGATGTCCGGCAGAACTACGGTGTCAACAAGGATGCCATTTACGGCATTGGTGAGAATAAAGGCGCCTGGGTGATCCAGCTCATCAATGAAGAACTGCCCAGCTATTTCAAAGCGACCTATCTTGATGAGAATACAGAAGATGGACAGGCAGATAACAAGGCAATCCACGACTGGCTGATGAAGGAAATGGCATCACAGGCAAAATAACATAAAAGGAAGGGGCTGCGTTATCGCAGCCCCTTTTGGGTTGGTCAGATGCGTCAATTCCACGTTCTTGACCACTTTATGCGCTCTGTTCGCTTTCTTCTTCCTGATAGAGAAGCACCAGTCTCTTCTGTTTGCGACTGGCCTTCATGTCTATGATGCGCTGGTTGCGGGACCCCCGGAACATCAGGGTGAGGTCTCGTTCTCCCTCTCTGTACTCCCCATCCACCAGCACATCAACCTCTGAGAGCAGGGCTTCCACCGCCGTATCGTGACGGGCGTGGAGTTCCTGCAGGGTGAAGCCAGTGTAGCTCCAGATGTCAAGCCCTCTGCCGTGGCAGGCACGGGCTATCTCCACCAGCGGTACCGGCTGCATGAAGGGCTCGCCGCCGCTGAAGGTAACCCCCGTCAGCAAGGGATTAGCTTCAATCTCTGCCAGCAGCTCGTCAGTGCTCACGACCCTGCCCCCCTCGAAACACTGGGTTTCTGGGTTGTGGCAGCCGGGACAGCGACGGGGACAGCCCTGGACGAAGATAGTATAACGGAGGCCTTCCCCATCCACGATAGAATCATCTACCGTACCCGCTATGCGAATCTCGCTCATCTCTGCCCCCTCCTCTCTCTATTCTGATGACTCAGTGCCTGACACCATGCTTTACCCGGTCATGCTCCTCAGCCTGCTTGGCATCATTCCAGCGGTCAATAGTGCCCACCAGATAGCCTGTGATGCGGCGGATGCGCTCGAACTTCTGAGGCATCAAGGCGTAGTTAAGCGTCACATTGCCATCACCTGCAGCGGAGATGCAGAGCTTGCCCAGACGGTTCTCGGTATGCTCATTCACATAGTCAATGTAACCCAGGATTTCCTGCTCAGAGACATCCTCCAGACCTTCCACAGTCACATCAATGCCGTTGACTACCATGCTTTGTCACCTGTTCCTTCCACTTGTATTTCATGTATTTTTCATCTCTTGTTGTAAGCAAATTATACAACATCTAGGATTTGCCTGTCAATAACCATACTATATGTGGTATAAATCACAAAACGCCCCCCACCCGCACAGCAAGCGGGCGGAAGGCGTTTTTTAGATTTTTTTCAGAACAAACTGCCCCTGTGTATCGACACAAGTGACACAAACTAACCCCAAGAGAACTCAAACTTCAGCCCATGGATGGGCGTTCCGCGGCCGTTGGCTTTCAAGGATGAAAGGCAAGGCCGCTGTTTCTTTGGTTCGTTTCTTTGCGTCAAAGAAATGAACAGCCGAAACTTATCCAACGAGGGTCTGGCCGAAATACACAATGCACCCCATAACGATGATGAAGGGAATATACACCTTCACCGCGAACTGCAGCAGCTCTCCATCAATGCCCTTGGCACCGATAGCGGCCACGCCGATGGCAATGCTCTGAGGGGAGATCATCTTGCCTGCGCAGGCACCGGTAGCATTGGAAGCCGCAATCCAGGCCTGCACCGTCTCGCTGGCGCCGATAGCCTGGGCAGAACCAGTCTGGAGCTTGCCGAAGAGCACGCAGGAAGAAGTAGCGGAACCGGTGATGAAGGTACCGATGGAGCCGATGAAGGCTGCCACCATGGGATACATGGTGCCGGTGACGGCCACCGCCGTATGAGCCAGCTCCAGGGTCATGCCGCTGTGGTCCATGACCTTGGCAGTGGCGATGACGGTGATGATGGTGACGATGGTGAAGCGCAGGTTCACCACGGTCTTTTTGAGCACGCCCAGCATCTCCCCCATGCCGGCCCCTTGCACGGTGCCGCCGATGAAGGCTGCCAGGAAGATCAGGATGCCGGGGGTATTCACCCAGGTAAAGGTATAGGGAGTGCCGCCCTCGCCGCTGTAGATGAGCACAGAGCTCTTGATAGCAGACAGGGGATCATGGATGCCAGGCACCAGCTTGGAAGTGAGCAGCAGGAACACGAAGATCAGGATGAAGGGCAGCCAGGCCACCAGCCCCTTGCTGGCGGTAACTTCCTCCTCGGTGCCCGTGTGGTCAGGATGCATCTCGTACTCGGGATTATTCACGGGGAACATCTTGGCGCAGGCCACAATGGCGGCCATGGCGCCGATGGAACCGGCCACCACAGCCAGCTCAGGGCCCATGGTGCTGGCAATGAGATACTCAGGAATCAGGAAAGCCAGGCCCGCTGCCAGGCACATGATGCCCATGCCCTTGAGGCCCTTCAGGCCCTCGCCGGACACAATAGTCATGAGGAAGGGGCAAAGGAGGGTAAGAGGAGCCAGCTGCAGGGAAGTGTAGCCGGCCAGAGTAGTGGCATCAATGCCCGTGACACTGCCCAGAGTCACCAGAGGGATGCCGATGGAGCCATAGGCCGTAGGCACAGAGTTGGCGATGAGGCAGACGCCCACAGCCATGACAGGGGGAATGCCGATCCCTGCCAGCATGCCGGCAGGGATGGCGATAGCAGTACCGAAGCCTGCCATGCCCTCCAAAAAGCCGCCGAAGCCCCAGCCGATGAGGAGAATCAGGGCGCGGCGGTCAGAGCTCACCGAGGACAGCATGGACTTGATGACCTCCATGCCCTTGGTGTGTACCACCAGGTTGTAAGTAAAAATCGCTGCGATAATGACCAGAAGGATTGGCCAGCACGCAAGTGCCACGCCATCCAGGGCGGCCTCCGCCGCCAATTTGCCATCGAGACCAAACATGGTCATGGCTGCCGCAATCGCGATGACGAGAGCTGCCGAGCAAGCCTTATGCGCCGGCATGTGCAGTACAGACAGGGCGATAACCAGCCAGAGAATCGGTGAGAGTGCTATGAGAAACAAAGCAATACATCCTTTCTGCTGATATGAAAAATTGATGAATGATATTTAGATTATATAAGTAGGTACTAAGGCTGTCAATGCAAAATCAATAAGGTTCTATCTTAGAAAAAATAAGACAATTAAGCCAGTAAGGAAAGGTTATCACAGATTATGTTATACTATAGATAGGAATTAGCCCAATAAAGGCGAATAATTAAAAACAAGGGAGAAATCACACGTGATAGCACTTGACAAACTAACCACCGAGCAAAGGAATCCTGCCACTGAGCACATTGATGAATTGCCCACTCTGGACATGGTGACCCTGATAAATGCAGAAGACAAGAAGGTTGCCGAAGCTGTAGGAAAAATCCTGCCTGAGATTGCCCAAGCCATCGACCTCATTGCCGAAAAGCTGCAAAAGGGAGGCCGCCTCTTCTACATGGGAGCAGGAACCTCCGGCCGCCTGGGCATCCTCGATGCAGTGGAGTGCCCTCCCACCTACGGCACCGACTATGAAATGGTGCAGGGACTCATCGCCGGCGGTGCCACAGCCATCTTCCTCGCAAAGGAAGGGGCTGAGGACGACCCGCAACTTGGACAAGCCGACCTGGAAGAAGCAGGCTTCACTGCCAAAGACGTACTGGTGGGTATTGCCGCCTCAGGCCGCACTCCCTATGTCAAAGGAGGGCTCATTTATGCCAGAGAGTTGGGCGCTGCCACTATCGCCCTGGCCTGCGCAGAAAAAGCAGAGATTGCAGAGCTCTCAGATATCGCCCTGCTCCCCGTCACCGGACCGGAGGTCATCACCGGTTCCACCCGTTTGAAGGCAGGCTCTGCCCAAAAAATGGTACTGAATATGCTTTCCACAGGCACCATGATAAAACTTGGCAAGGTCTACGGCAACCTAATGGTGGATGTGAAAGCCACCAATGAAAAACTATCTGAGCGGGCCCTGCGCATTGTCATGGCGGCAGCAGGCTGCAAGCGCAAAGAAGCTGAGGATGTCCTGATGAAAGCAGGGGGACAGGCCAAACTTGCCATCCTCATCGCTCTCACCGGCTGCTCCCCCGCTGAAGGGAGGCTGCAGCTGGGACTCACCCAGGGACATCTGGCCAATGCACTGAAACGCACAAATTAATTAAAAGAAAGGAGCATGACTATGAAACTACGCGACCTCGCACGCAAGCCTCTGGCCCCCGGCGAGGCCCTCCCGGACAAAATTCCCGATACGTCTGCGCTCCCACCTCTCAGGAGATTCCTGCTGAAGCTCAGCTCCATTTTCCTGCCTCTGGTCCCCGCCCTCATTGCCTGCGGACTTATCACCAGTGCTCTGAACATCGCCCGCTACAACTATCCCGTACTGGAAGCCAACAACCTTTTTCAGCTCTTTGCAGTAGTAGGCAACACAGCCTTCTGGGGTATAAATATCTTTGTGGGCTTCAACTCTGCCAAAGAATTTGGCGGCACCCCTGTTATAGGAGGCATACTGGGAGCACTTATCAGCCACCCGAACCTGGCTGCCATCACCCTGAATGGCTATCCCCTGACTCCGGGCAGGGGCGGGGTTGTGGCAGTACTGCTGGTAGCAGCCCTTGGGGCCCTGATTGAGAAAACGCTGCGGAAAATCATACCGGGCGCGCTCAGTCTGCTGCTTACCCCCCTGCTTACCTACCTCACAGCAGCAGCCTTTGCCATCTTTTTCCTGCAGCCCTTTGCCGGGCTTATTGCCTTTACCATTGCAGATATAGCAGTAGGAGTCATCCATCAGGGCAGTATCATATCGGGCTTCCTGCTCTCAGGCACCTTCCTGCCCATGGTCATGCTGGGCATCCATCAGACTCTGTCTCCCATCCACTCGGAACTTATCTCCCGCTACGGGGTCACCCTGCTGCTGCCCATTCTGGCCATGGCAGGTGCAGGACAGGTAGGAGCCAGTCTGGCGGTCTTTGTGAAAACAAGAAACAGGCATCTGAAGAAAGCCATTCTTTCAGCCCTGCCCGTGGGCCTGCTGGGCATAGGCGAGCCCCTGATCTACGGCGTCACCCTGCCTCTGGGGCGGCCTTTCCTGGCGGCCTGCCTGGGTGGTGCCTTTGGAGGTGCCTGGCAGTCATACTACATGGTAGGCGCTGCCGCCAGCGGCATTTCCGGCCTGCCGCTGGCCCTGGCCGCAAATAAGATCAATATCTATATCGCAGGACTTCTCATCTCTTACGTGGCAGGTTTCATCGCCGCCTGGCTTATAGGCTTTGACGACCTGCCGGAAACATCCGAGGACACATAGGAAGACCCAGGAAAGGGGCTCAGACATGGAAAACGGAATTTCAATCTATCCCGGACTGGACAACACCTTGGAAGAAAATCTGGATTTGATTCAAAGAGCTCAGACTCTTGGACTGAAACGGCTCTTTACCTCCCTGCATATACCAGAAACGGACATGGAAACCCTGAAGAGGGATTTGGGCACTATCCTCCATGCCGCCCATGATGCAGGCATGGAAATAATCTCGGATATCAGCCCCGAGACCATGAAGCTTCTGGGCATCAAGGAATTCAAGATCTCTGCCTTCCGCATGCTGGGCATCACCACCCTGCGGCTGGACTATGGCTTCGGTCTGGAGCAGATTGCTCACATGTCCCGGCATCCCCATGGGGTAAGGCTCCAGCTCAACGCCTCCACCATCACGGGACATATCCTCTCCGCGCTGGTGGAACTGAAGACGGATTTTTCCGTCATAGATGCCCTGCACAATTTCTACCCCAGGGTGGGCACAGGGCTCTCAGAAGAAGCACTGGTGCGAAAAAATGTCATGCTCCACAAGCTGGGCATCAAAGTAGGGGCCTTCGTCCCCAGCCAGAAGGGCAGGAAGCGAAGCCCTCTGAAAGACGGTCTCCCCACCCTGGAAGACCACCGGCCTGAGCCCAGCGACCTCGCCGCCCGCCATCTGGTAGCCCTGGGTACGGACTATGTGCTGCTGTCCGATTCCCTGCCCACAGATGAAGAAATTGGCGCGCTGGGCAGCCTTTCCGGTGACAGAGTGACCCTCTCTGCCAAACTTCTGAGCAAAAATGAAGACCTTCGCCGCTTCCTGAGCCAGACCTTCACCGCCAGGCTGGATGAAGCCAGAGACGCCATCCGCGCCCAGGAAAGCCGCACCCACATGAAGGAAGTGGGCATCACCATAGCCCCTGAGAACACAACCTCCCGCCCAGTGGGAGCCGTGACTTTAGACAACGTGGACTACGGCAGGTATATGGGGGAACTGCAAATCATCAAAACACCTCAGGATGCCGACCACCGCACCAATGTAGCAGCCATGATAGATGAAGAAGAACTGGGCCTCCTGCAGTACATAACTCCCGGCAGAAAATTTTCTTTTAGATTTCATGACTGAAAGTGATATACTATAAAGAAAAACCTGGAGGAAAGAATGCCCGATATAGAAAAAAATGACAGCTGCGATTGCTGCGAAATCCATTGCACCCACCCGGAAAAAATTAAAGCAGCCTGCCTGCACAAAGTGGACAGCGAGACCGCGCTGGCGCTGGCCGAAGTCTTCAAAGTCCTGGGTGACCAGACCCGCATCAAAATACTGTCGCTGCTGGCCGCCGAGGAAGAACTCTGCGTCTGCGATATAGCCGAGACTCTGGAAATGGGCCAGTCTGCCATCTCACATCAGCTCCGCGTCCTGCGCACAGCCCGACTGGTGAAGTTCCGCAAGGAAGGTAAGGAAGCCCTCTACTCCCTGGATGATCATCATGTGCTGACCCTGATGGGCCAGGGATTGGAGCATGTACAGGAGAAATAAGATAAAATAAGAAATCTACCAGCACCATAAGAAGGAAAGGACGATACCTATGCACTTTCGTACCCTTCGTATCCTCTATGCCCTGCACAAAATCCATCAGCGACGCAAAAAACACAGGCGGCATCCCCACCTGAAAGCTCTCCTGATGCCTCTGGCCGCGGGGATAATCCTCACCGCCAGCCAGCTGACGGCAGCGGCCTCTCCCACCCTCCAGCAGGGCAGCCACGGACACGAAGTCATGGTGCTTCAGCAAAAATTAAACAGCATAGGCTACAAGATCAAGAGCCTGGACGGCGTCTACGGAGCAGAGACCGAGCGGGCCGTGGCCGAGTTCCAGCGGGACCAGAAAATCCGCATCACCGGCATCGTCAACAACGCCACCTGGCGGGCTCTGAAAAAAGCCAAGCCCCACACCTGGGGGGTAGACATCGAGAAACCCAAGGACAAAGGCGAAGCTATCAGCTCCAAAGGCCCCCTGGCTCCCAACGGCCAGACCATCCTGCCCCAGAACAAGGTCAAACCTCTCATAGCCACAGCCAAATCCTATATTGGAGTGCCCTACCAGTTCGGCGGCACCACTCCCAAAGCCTTTGACTGCTCCGGCTATCTCCAGTACATCTTCGGCAAACAGGGCATCAACATCCCCCGCACTGCCGACGAGCAGTACAAGCTGGGATTGCGCACCAAAAGCTCCAAGGAACTCGTTCCCGGAGATCTGGTCTTCTTTGAAACCTACGAGAAAGGCGCCTCCCACTGCGGCCTGTACCTGGGCAGCGGCGAGTTCATCCACACCAGTTCCAGCAAAGGCGTGCGCATAGACAAACTCTCAGATGATTACTGGTCTCCAAGATTCCTGGGAGGGAAGCATATAGTTAAATAAGGACATGAAAAAAGCTGCCAGCCGGCAGCTTTTTTCATGTCTTCGTATCTTACCAAATCTTGCCTGCCATAAACCACAGGCGTCCCTTGGCCTTTTCATCCTCAGTCAGCATCTTGCTTCCACCGATGCGGCGGGCATAGTCCAGACGGGCAAACCAGTCCCCGGGAGCAGTGTAGCTAAGACCTACGCCCCAGCCCTGCAGGTGGATGGAACTGCCCACAGCCCCGTCGCGGGTCATATATAACTCCCCGCCATGGTTGTACTTCACAAAGCCCGTATCATAATAAGTGCTGAAAACAAGCCCCTTCACCGGGGTATAGAAACGCAGTTCAGCCGTGGCGAGGATACCTTCGTCACCAGAGCCCGTACCCTGTGGATAAGCCCGGATGGCATTGGCACCTCCCAGGTAAATCTCCTCGGAGCCGTCCAGATTCTTGCTGGCCACCTGCCCGGAAGCCTTCACCATTAGATCTGCCATATTGCCCAGCCGCTTAACAGCAGTAGCATTAGCCTCCAGCTTGCTGTAGTTGCCCTTGGTGCCGGCCAGTTCAATCTGCTGCTCCCCATAGTCGGAGTCAGCCCCCAGCCAGCCCGTGCGGGCAGTGAGACCGTAGCCGAAGTACAGGCCCTCCACCCGGAGGAATCCGTCCACGCCCACATGCACATTGGTGGAGTGTTTCTTGGTATTGAAGCCAAAGGCCTTGATCTCATCCTTCAGCTTGCGGAAATCAAGACCGTAGTTCACATTGAGCTGCTTGTCGTGCAAATGGTAAATGGGACGATGCCCGAAGAGGCTGATGGTATCTGCCGTACCTTCTGCCCCGATGCTGCCCAGAGCCCCGCCCACCTGATAGTCCATGCGGCTGTATCCCAAGCCCAGGGTGGTGCCGCCATGACCTATCAAAGCTTCATAGTTGGCGTAGTAGTTATGCAGGTGGTCATTGGAAATAAGGGTACCCACGTTGATGCGCGCCCCGGTGCCTCCCACATCATACATGCTGTGCTGCAGGCCATAGCGGTAGCGGCCTGTATTCTTGCTGCCGTAGTTCTCCACATAGAGAATGGTATTGGTACTCTTGCCCTTCTCAATCCGCACTGTCAGGTCGCTGGTGCCGAACTCCGCTCCCGGGGACAGCACGCCCACGGCCTTGTTGCCGCTGGCATCAGACAGGGAGAACAAGGTGGTTTCCAAATCCTCCGTGCGGATAATCTTGCCTTTTTCTTTAGTCAGGCCATTGAGGAAGCCCTGAATGACCCTTTCCTTCAGCTTGCTCTGGTTCTCAATCTTCACTTCCCCATAGCGCCCGGGGATGACCTTCAGCACTACCACGCCGTCCGTGCTGGTCTGGGGCGGCAGATACGCCGCCGCAGCAGGATAGCCATGCTGGCGGCAGTACCCCGTGATCTTCCTGATAACCTCATTTAGCCCCGTAAGGGTCTGATCTTCCTTCATGCCCTCCTGCAGGATTTTCACCAGGGGTGCCTTATCAATATAAAGGTCCGGCGCCTCCAGGCGGAAATTCTCCACCTTGAAATGCACCTCTTCCTGCAGCCCCTCACCTGTGGGGGTCTCGTCCTGCACCTCAGCCGAGGGCAGCGGTTCCTGCGCCTCAATATCCTGCCCGGGCCGGGAAAGGGAGGGCGCAGCAAAGCTCGTCCCCTGCAAGGCTCCCAAAACAAAGCAGGCTCCCACCGCCTGCGCCAGTCTTTTCTTGGTCAGATTATCCATCCCCATTACCCCTTATCATCTATAGACTTCCAAGCGCCAATTTTCGTTACTTTCTTATTTTATCACAGTCATACATCTAAGTCCATCAAAGCACATGAAAACGCCCTGCCAAAACATAAGCCAGGCAGGGCGTTCCTATTAAGCTACATCACTGTAAGCAATGGCCGCTTTTCCTTCACGATCTTCATTTTCTTCGCTTTCTTCCTCTTCCTCATCCTCCTTTTCCTCATCATCCTGATGGAGGTTATCAAGCTGCACTTTGCTTCCATCATCGGCGACTATCTCGGCTTCGCCGTCCTTGCTGCCACTCTTGAGGCTGATGCGGCTACTCCTGTTGCCAGCAGAAGTCCCTCCATCCTCCTCATATGCCAAGCCTTCTTCAAAGGAAGTATCCAGCAGTGTGCCATCTTCCGTCTCCAGGCCGATGGTGCCTTCTTTCTCTTCCATCTCGATGCCGATAGTTCCCTCAAAATCTGTCTTCTCGTCCTCGATCTCAATGCCGATGCTGCCATCTTTGCCATTAGTCCCCACGCTCAGATAACCTTCCTCCGTGCTTTCCACGGAAAGTTCCTGACTGCTGCCCGTATTGGCAATGGACATGGTGCCATCGCTGGCTACATCGCCACCCAGGAGATTAACCACTTCTGCCCGATCGATAGCAATAGTGCCATTCTCACTGCTGTCCGTCCCAGTTCCGCTGCTTCCATACTGGATAGAAGCATTTGCCTCATAATTATTCACATTGCTGGTATCCTTGGAAACATTCTTGTAAACAGAGCCGTCCGCCACAATGGGCCGGTCTACATAGCCGATATCCAGAATCACTGGTTCTACAACCGGCTCAGGATTCACTGTCTCAGTAACAGTAACAGGCTTAGAAATCACAGGCTCAGGAGCCGGTGCCACGGGTGCAGGTGTGCTGCTGCCGCCACCGCCGCCAGAGGACGGCTTAACCGTGAAGATGCCGGGTTCCTGGGCCAAAGTATAATTCTTGTCCAGGTTGGTGTCCTTCTCCAGATAGTAGTTATATACCTTATTGCCGTCCTGGTCTGTCGCAACCTCCTCCCTGCGGTACCAGCCGTAAACAGAATGCTCGCCTACGCTGTAGTTCCTGACATTGGCATCAGGCCCCCAGTAGATACGCTCCTTGTAATACTCGTCATAGGGAACCATGACCTCTTTTTCAACAGTGGTAGTATTGCCATCCGCATCCGTAACCGTCTCGGTGACAGTATACGTCACATCAGGCTCACCTGCCACAAAGCCCTCCAGTGTGCCCGTAAAGACCGGCATATCATCGCCGGCGGTAATCGTGGCACTACCGGCCTTGGCCGTGACAATCGCCCTGTTAATGGTGCCTGTGCCGTCAAATTCCTCGTCAATCTCATAGTTGCCATTGGTAATAGCAATGCCACTGTAGGACACCTGATGCTGGAAGGGATCTGCCGTCCTGTTGAAGGCAGAATCCTGGTTCTCGGCTGCTGCAATCTCTGCCTCAGTAGCCTTACCACCTTTCAGCGCCTTGGACTTGGCCGCATCCGTGGGCGCACCATAGGTACCCCGCTTCACAGTCAAGCCCAGAAAATCCTGCACATTGCCGCTGCCAGCCATATCCATATTGATCAGTTCCGTAGAAGCCTTGTCAAAGGTGGCAGTGACTTCAGGGCTGTCCGCATTGACTGTCCTGTCGTAGGTCTTGGAAGAATCCATGCCCTTGACTTTGAGCTTGTAAGGGGTGATTTCGCCTGCATAATCCTTCAACACGCCAGTGCGCTTCTTGTTGCCTTCAGTGTAGCCTTCATTGCCATCAGCAGTGAAGGTATCCTGCTCCTGACCGGGCGTAGTGGCAGTAGTTTCACCCACCAGATTATAGTTGCCGTTAGTCCAGCTAAGATTATAGGTAGTGATCTTGTCCTTCAATACGCTGCCATCCTTATCCCTGCTGACATTCTTGTCCTCATAGGCAGGATCGCCCTTGATACTGACAGTGAACTTATCCGTATTGCCATTATCATAATCAAGCTCAAAGGTAACCTGATTGGTATTGCCAAAGGACCTGCTAACATTTGCGCCATCTGCCGCCGCCTCCAGATTGGAAGCAGAGGCATAGGTCACTTCGGTGCCATCGTCGTCGTAGCTGCCCGTCACCAGTTCGCTTGCATCGTAGACCTTGGTGGGGCTCTTTTTTACGCTGATGGTGACGTTCTTCGGCTCTATCCTGCCTCCTTTTGCCTCGGTGATGGTTATTCCCTTCGTGCCGGTTTCATAGTTGACAATGCTTTCGGTTTCATCAGAACTGCCAGACAATGGAATGGTGCCTGTGCTGTCCTTGTAGGTGAGATAATAGTTGCCGGCATCGTTGCCATTTTCGGTGTTGCTATCCGTCAGCTTGAAGCCTGTGAACTTCACACCCTTATTGATGACCTTGCCACTATCATCACGAGCCACATTCTTATCCACATAAGCACCTTTGACGGCATCGTTCTTCAGTACCACATCGCTGTCAATTATGCCGGTCTCGGCAGCCTCGTCCTTGTCTGCCAGGGTAAATCTGTCGAACAGATCCGCCCCCTCGGGCAAAGATTTCCCGCCGTCATAAGTCTTGGCAAATATATCGCCGCCATTGTCCACCACATAAACCTTCCGCCTGCGGATATCGCCCTTGCCTACATAGTCAGCCTCTCCATTGGCAGCGAAGATGTAATTGTTATGCTCCGCCCCGTCATTCCATGACAAGATAAAGTTCACATTCTTGCCACCAGTTGCTTCTGCATCAGGATCGGGATCGATATTGGCATTCTTATTCTCATAGGTTCCGGAAATGTCCAGCGACGAATACAGCTTATCCTTCTTTAGGATGTCCTTGTCATCATCGGTAATGGTGAAGCTAGGTGCTGATGTCACTGCGTCTGTGCCGTCATAAATCTTCTCCACATTATCCACAGAAGTGACAGTCACCAGCCTGGGATTGATGGTGCCAGTGTAGTCAGTAAGAGTGCCTGTGAAGTTTTCAGTATCTGCATCATAGCCTTTATTCTTGAAAGTATCGCCGGAAACACCGGCAGCGTCCGTGCTTTCCCCTGCCAGCACATAGTTGCCATTGTCCCAGCTGAGGCTGTAGTTGCTGACCTTGTCGCCCTTGCTGGCATTCTTGTCCTTATATTGTGCATCGTTAAGGGTAATTTTCACCTCATCAGCATTGATGCCCGTTTTAACGGTCAACGCATTGTCATCAGCTGTACCATCAAGGATATTACCATCAACGTTCACTGCCAGGTTGTCAACTGCCTTATACGCATCAGCCACATCCTTGGTGCGGTCATACTCTTTTTCCGGGCTTTCGATGACATTCACCGTAATCTTCTTGGGATTGATCCTGCCTCCCTTTTCCTCTTTGATGAGGATGCCGCCGCTCGCATTGGTGCCGTAAGTAACATCAGTCTCACTGCCATCCGAGCTTTTTGTCAGCGGTGCTGTCCCGGTGTCATTCCTGGTAGCGAGGTAATAGTTATCCTTGCTGTTGAACCCATTGTTATCCAGCGTACCCTCCAGTTCAAACCCCTGGAACTCAACGGCCGTGTTGATAACCTTGCCGCTATCATCGCGAGCCACATACTTATTCACATAGGAGCCGGTGATGGTCCCCTTCTTCAGCTTCACGCTGCTATCGATGACGCCGGTGTCATCATCCGCCGTCTCCAGGCTGAACCTATTCTTCAGGTTTGCATTGGTCGGCAGATCCGTACCGCCATCATAAGTCTTAGTCAATACCTTGCCGCCATCGTCCTGTACATAGACAGCGCGCCTCAGGATGTCTCCCTTGCCTGTGAAGTCATATTCCTCACCGTCAGAGGCTGCGAATTTGTAATTCTTACGCTCCTGCTCGTCTCCGCCGTTCCAGGATAGGATGTAATTTACGCTCTTGCCTCCCTCTGCCTCTTCCGAATACTCCGAAGGATAGATATTGGCATTCTTATCCGCATATGTTCCGTCAATAGACAGGGACGAACCAAGCCCATCCTTATCCAGCAGTTTCTGATCATCTTCAGCAATGGTGAAGGTAGGATTAGATGTCACATTTGTATTGCCATCATAAGTCTTTACCGCTTTATCCACCGAAGCAACATTCACCTGCCTGGGATTGATGGTACCTGTGTAGTCTGTCAAAATACCAGTATAGATTTTTTTGTCTATATCATAACCCTGGGTCAGTGTATCGCCGGAGGCACCGGTGGTATCCTCAGACGCCCCTACCAGGTCATAGTTGCCATTGTTCCAGCTAAGATCATACTTGCTTATCTTGTCACTCTTCACCTGGCCACTATCATCATAGCTGACATTCTTATCCGTATACTTTGCCCCATTGAAGCCAATCATCACCTGGTCATCATTGATGCCTGTCGCAATGACCCGCGCACCGTCATTCAGTGCGCCTCCCTCTTTGACAGCACCGTCAATCTTCACTTCCAGATTATTCACCGAAGCGTATTTGATGTCCCCCTTGGAGCCATTCACATCAATGTCGCTATTATACTCCTTTTCGGGGCTGTTGATGACATTTACTGTGATTTGCTTGGGGTTAATCCTGCCTCCTTTTTCCTCAGTAATGACAACCTTATTGTTCTCTGTTCCATAAGCAACATCAGTGGTGCCGCCATATTCCCCGGTCACGGTTGCCGTGCCGGTGGAATCTTTGGTAGTGAGGTAATAGTTCGACAAAATGCCGCCGATGGTGGCATCGCTGTCCTGAAGAGCGAATTCCTGATACTTCACTTCGGTATTGACCACCGCACCATTTTCGCGGTTCACATCCTTGGAAGTATAGGTGCCAGTGATGGCCTCCTTATTCAGGACAATATCTTCCTCGCCCTCTACAATGCCGGTCTTGGCCGCATCGTCCCTCTCTGCAAGCTTAAACCTGCTGCCGGGATCAGCTCCGTCTGGCAGAGCGGTACCGCCGTCATAAGTCTTGGTAACGACCTCGCCACCCTTGTCCACCACATAGACCTTGCGCTGACGAATATCGCCGGTGCCTTGGAAGTCATACGCTTCACCGTTGGCCGTTGCAAAGGTGTAGTTCTGCTGCGCCTGCGTATCCCCGCCATGCCAGGACAGGGTGTAGTTCACGACCTTGTCCTTCTTTACAGACTCCGTAGGATTGATATTGGCATTCTTGTTATCGTAGGTTCCGGAAATAGCCAGGTTTGAACCCAGACCGTCTGCCTCCAGCATATTTTGATCATCAGCGACAATACCGAAACCAGGGTCTGAGGTAACTTTGTCGTTGCCATCATAGATCTTCTCTGCATTGTCCACAGAATCAATCCTCACGAGTTTGGGATTGATAGTGCCTGTATTGTCCGTCAGAGTGCCTGCGAGGTTGCCTGTTTTCGTAAAGGTATCTCCTCCGTCAGTGCCCTCCCCCGTCAGGTCATAGTTGCCATTGTCCCAGTTGAGGCTGTAGTCACTGATCTTTGTTCCTATGCCGGCATTCTTGTCTCTGTAGGCTGCTTCATCGAGGGTAATCTTCACCTCATCATCACTGATGCCCGTTGCAAAGGTCACCACATTGTCGCTGCTGCTTTCAACAGTTAGATTATTCCCGTCAACTCTTGCCGCCAGGTTACCCACCTTGGCATAATCCCCGGTCACATCTGTATTACGGTCATACACCTTTTCCGGGCTTGCGACGACATTTACTGCGATTTCCTTGGGAGTGATCCTGCCGCCCTTGGTCTCGGTGATGACAATCTTGTTATTTTCTGTCCCATAATTGACATCCGTAGTGGTGCCATATTCCCCAGTCACAGTTGCCGTGCCGTTGGAATCTTTGGTAGTGAGATAATAGTTCGACAAAATGCCGCCGGTGGTGGCATCGCTGTCCTGAAGAGCGAAGTCCTGATACTTCACTTCGGTATTGACCACCGCACCATTTTCGCGGTTCACATCCTTGGAAGTATAGGTGCCAGTGATGGCCTCCTTATTCAGGACAATATCTTCCTCGCCCTCTACAATGCCGGTCTTGGCCGCATCGTCCCTCTCTGCAAGCTTAAACCTGCTGCCGGGATCAGCTCCGTCTGGCAGAGCGGTACCGCCGTCATAAGTCTTGGTAACGACCTCGCCACCCTTGTCCACCACATAGACCTCACGCTGACGGATATCGCCTGTGCCAGTGTAGGAACCTGCCTCCAGCTGATAGTTGCTAAGGACGCCTGTGCCAGTGCTGGTAGTATCCGTCAAGGTATAGGTCACAGTCCTGTTCCCAGGCGCGTTTGCTGCTGCCAGATACGGGTCGATGGAAGCGTTCGCACTGTCAGTATACTTTGCCCCTACATTTACGAGGTCGGTCAGTGAAGCATTGCTGCCCAGCACATTATCATCCCGCATGAACTGCACATCATCAGCATTGAAGGAGAAATAGCTTGCATCTGCCGCATCCGTGCCATCATAGGTCTTGATGTTGCCATTCGTAACATTGCCACGAATAGTGTAAGGTGTAATCTTGCCTTTAACGCCATCATCAATAGAAGTATATACCTGAGTGAACTCGCCACCGGTAAGTCCACTGATATCAAAGTCAATATTGGTAGAACCGCTTAGGCCTGCCACATCATACTTCAGGTAATGGTTGCCGACATCCTTAACTTCAGTGCCGTCTGCCTTAATATGCTTGGCGCCGCCGTTGCCTAGATCATAGGCCAGCTGATACTCGACCCCACCGGTATTGGCAGCAATGGTGTGGATGGAGAACCACTTTGTATGATCATCGACATCAGCTGTTCTGTCATAAACCTTCTCTGCTCCATTTTTCCATTCCGCTTCAATATCACTAGCATTGAGCGACCTTCTGAGAATCTTGCCGATTTCGCGGTCCGCGCCATAGATGGCCTTGCCGCTGTCTGCATCAAAGGAAGTAGCAGCCACGCCACCTGCAGTCTCGGCTCCCGCCAACACATAGTTGGAAAGATTTCCAGTACCTTCAGCATTAGCAAAGGCCTCATTCAGGCCCTCATACTGCACAGCCTTGAAATTCACATTAGCCACGCTGCCATCGTTGTTCAAGGTTGCTTCCACATGGGAATCCGGCGTGTAGTTGTCGCCAGTTGCCTTTACATAAGTGCCCTTGATGTAACGGCCATCCACTGTCAGAGTCTCACCATTCACCATGCCTGCAAAGGTGTAGGCAGGTGCCTGATACTCGTTATCATGCGCCGCATCTACTGGCGTGGTGCTAGTCTCATTATCATAGGTTTTCTGGGTATAGCCTGCCCGGAAGGTCACTTCCTTCGGCGTGATGGTGCCGGTGCCCTTCAGGACATTGTTTGTATTCTCAGTAGCATCGCCATCGGCATCCACTACTACGCCCTGGGCATTCTTGGTGTAGAGCTTGTAGTTGCCAGGATTGGTGATGGTGGCTGTATAGGCAACTACACTGCCATTCTCCCCTGCCACATCTGGATTTTCATATGCCGCCGTGATAGTCGCAGTATCCTGCACACCAAGGGAAGCATCATTCACCAGCCCCGTCACAGACACATAGCCGCTGACATCCCTAGTCGTGCCGGTGGGATTGGCCTGGGTGTTGTTCACCACATACTCATTGCCGTTGTAGACCTTGGTGGGAGCCGCACTGGTTGCCTGATCGGTCAGGGAAGCATAAATATTCTTCGCCGTAATGGAATTGTCATTGGTGTCCTTGGTAAAGGTAAAACTGTTATCGCTGTTCCAAGTACCAAATCCCACAGGATTGTAATTGCTGATGACATCGCTGTCCACCTTCAGCGCATAGGTAATAGTCTTATTTGCTGCCGAAGAAGCATTGGCATCAGTGTATTTTGTGTTTTCCGTATCTACAGAATAATCATCCTGACCAATGCCATAGCCACCCAAGGTGACATTGCTGACATTTGTTATGGCAGTGTTGCTGTCAACCTGATCGTCATCATAATCCCCACCATCATCGTAGGATTTATGGTCATAAATAAGGGATTTGCTGCCATCATAAACCTTGCTGAAGGAAGTAATATCTGCATCACCGCCAGTTATCGTGCGCTTGGTGATCTTACCCTTCTCTTTGTCAGCCGCAAAGATCCAATCGCCGTCTGCATTCTTGACTGCGTCGCCGTCTACCAGCTGGTAGTTATTCAGGTCAGTATTGGCGCCTGCAGAAATGCTCACGCCACTATACTTGACGGCCTTCCAGTCTGCATCCCTGTTGGCATCAAGGGCCACATTTGCATCTTCGGTGAAAGTCCCGTCGGCATAGTTGCCATATTTACCGCTTGTGACAGCAGTATTGATAGTCTCCCCGGTCACCCCGGTAGCTACCCTGAGATTGGGCAGCTGGTCGCCGGTTTCAAGTCCCGTATTTGTCAGCTTCACATCGGCATTCTGGTCATAGGTCTTCACAGCCGCATCAGCAGCAAGGGTGACAAAGCGAGGAGTGATGGTGCCAATCCCCGTCAGGCTCACGTTGCCGCTGGCATCAGCATTCAGGTCAGCATCCACTAGCCGATAGTTGTTGCTATCAGTGCTCACGGTATAAGTCACCGTATGGGCACCGGTCTGCACTTCATTAGCCGCATCCCTGATGACATTCTCGTCAGTGTAGGCAGCAGCCACAGTATAGGTCTCACCATTGACAAAGCCATTGGCAGTCACATAGGACTTGGCCTGCGTCTGATCTACAGTCGCGTTATTGGCGGCTGCATCGAAGGAAACATTCAGCACATTGGTGGTGCCGTCATATTCCTTGGTGGGTTTGGCGGCTGTGCCTGCAGAACTCATAGTGACCTTGATATCCTTGGCCTCGATGGTGCCAAGCCCATCAGTTTTGTCGAAACTGTAAGTACCATCACTGTCTGCGCTGATGCCAGTGAGGTCAAAACTCCTGAGTACATCCCTGCTGACAGTGAAGTTATAGGTAACAGTGCCAGTGCCGGCATCAGTGAAGTTGAAGCGGGTTTTATTGTTTCCTTCATTGATGGTATAACCGTAGTCAAGGTTCAGCGTGCCGCCTGAAGTGAGGTGAAGCACCACATTATTGTTGACAGTAGATTCTGCGTCAGTGACCTGCTTTATCTGGTCGCCCACGTAGCCGTCCGCCTCAGTATGGTTGTAGGTAAAGGCATCAGTCCCATCATAAACCTTGCTAACCGAACCAACATTAGCCGTAATACCGTTCACGCCCAGCTTGTTGATCTGGCCCTTGCCGGTGGCGAAGGTCACAGTGCCACCATCATCAGCGCTGTAAACACCACCGTTGCCGCTGACCAGGGTATAATTGGACATAAGGGTATTCGCACCCGGTGTCAATGCATCCAGCACATTAGTATACTTGACAGACTTGTACCCCACAGTATCATCGTCATTGAGCGCCACATTGGCATTGGCCGTGAAGCCATCAGTGCTGTCATAATTGCCATAAGTACCAACGATAGCATTATTGCCGCTGGTGGCAATAGTGAAGCTTTCCCCGTCAACCCCAGTGGCAACGGTAAAGGTCGGCACAGTCACGCCATCAGCCGCCGTCATCTTGACATCAGCGGTTGTATCATAGGTCTTCGTAGCAACATTGGTGGCAGCTAGGGAAATCTCCCTCGGATTGATGGTGCCCGCACCTGTCAGATACTGATCCTCAGAACGATTATCATAAGTGCCGGTGTACAATTTGTAGTTGTTGCTTACTGCAATATCATATCTAACCTCATTGCCATCTGCCTGCACGTTCTCATTCAAATAAGTGGGAGTGACCGTGAAGTTTGTATCCTCAGAGCGGAATCCATCAATAGTGACATAAGAATTAGCCACCGTCTGATTAATTGTGCTGCCATTATCGCCTTTAGTCGCTGCATTGAGGACAGTAGTGTTGTTGTCATAAGCCTTGGTAGGATTGACGTACTGATCTGTCAGCGTGGCATAGATGTTCTTCGCCGTAATGCTGCCGTTATTGTTATTCAAGGTAAATGTATGATCAGTAGCATTATAGTGATAAGAGTCGGTATTCCCAAGCCCTGACAGATCTACGTTATTGGTGAAATTCGTGTCCGTAATCTGGAACGTATAGGTTGCGTACCTGTTATCGCCCACATCAGCACTATCATAGATAGCGCTCAAAATGCTGTACTGGTCGGCATTCAGTGTATAGGTGCCAATAGTCAGGCCATTCACATGGTAACTATCATCGCTCCCCACCTGGTCATGGTCATAGCCACCTGTCGCCGTATGGGTATATGTCACATTTGTATTGCCATCATAAACCTTGTTAATTGCCCCAAAATCAGCAGCAGCCGTGTTTGCCGAGGCAGCATTTATCGTGCCGCTGCCTTTGCCTGTGGCAGTGGCATCCCCGGAAGCATTGGTCCCTGTAGTCAAGACATTATTGTTGCCGTCAACCAGGCGGTAGTTGCGATAATCAGCCCCGGAAACCACCAAGTCATAACGCACATCATGTGTGCCTGCATAAGTGGAAGAAATTGCATTCCCGCTATCCAAAGGCAGGAACTGGCTGGTATTCTGCGTGGTGATGGTCACCGTATCGCCAGTCAAGGGGGCAAAAACAGCAGATCCCGAACCTGTAGTAAGGGTGACCTGATGCTCACCATTGGTCTTGACATAATCATTTTCATCAAAGGTCTTGGCAATATCATCAAAAGTAACCTGCAAATCCCTTTGCTCGATGATATGTCCCGTGGTGTCAAAGGTGCCGGTCACTTCAGAACCGTCATGATAGAAAACATAGTTGGTGCCATTGGCAGAAAGGGACGGAGTAAACCTCACAGTCTTGTCATCATTGCGGAAAAGGGCATTCGTATTGGTATCCCAGTTGGCATCCTTTGCCCCGTACCCCTGACCTGCATCCGCATGATAAACAGCCGTGGAATTGTTCTTATCCTCATCAGCCGACAGCAAACCCGTCACAGCCGTCTGGCCGGACTGGGCGCTCATGCTCACCACATCAGAGCCATTGGCGCTGATGGCAGTGCCCCCATCATAGGTCTTGGTCTGAGTCTCACCGTCCACGAAGACGTGACGCGGCGTGATGGAGCCGCTGCCGCTTATCACAGCTACACCGTCAGAGCCATCTGCAACGACATTGCTATAAGTAGTATCTGCATGTGCACCGAGGGTATAGTCCCCATAGCCGCTGGCATCCGCCACAGTCAGTTTGTAAACCACCTTGGTCGCATCAGTTGCATTGGCGGTAGCTGTCTCATCATTTTTGGCAAAATAGCTGTCCCCATTCACCGTATAGGAAAGGGGAATGTCCGAAACGCCCAGAGCCGAATTGCTGCCCATCAGAGTGCCTACCAGGGTGGCCCCCTCAGTAGCATCAAGTGCGGTGGCAGACTCCACCGTGCCGTTCGCATTGTAGGTCACCTTATAGGTGGTGGGGCTAGCAGCCGTCCCCGCTCCAATCAGGTTCGAGGTACCGTCATAGACTTTTTCTGCCGAACCAATATTGCCATAAGCAAGAGAAGTAACCGTCAGGGGGTTGATGACACCCGTGCCATACTGAGTGCTGTCTGCCAGTTCATAGTTGTCGTTCACCATGGCCGTATCCAGATGCTCATATTTCACATAGCGGGTGTAATCGGTATTAGAACCCTTGGTGGGATTCACATGCTGGGCTATTTCCTCATTCTGGTCGTTCGTGGTGCTGAACTGAGATGTATCTCCCGCCCTATAAGCTACTGTATTGCCATAGGTGCCCGTAATGACCGAGCCCGTATACTTGCCATTGGCATCAATATTGTCGCCGAATATATCCTGCAGGGTTTCTTCACCCACCAACACAGAATGGCCATTTGCATCAGTCACGCCATTGATGGTGATATAGTTATCCGTCTGAGTAGCACCGTTCACCTCTCCCACTGCGCTGGTGCCATCGTATTTCTTGGACACGCCAGCGAAGGTTACCTTGTTGATGGTGACAGGAGCAATCTTGCCGGTGGCAGTGAACTGGACAGGGTTGGTTCCATTAACATCTTGCTCATTGCCATCAGCACTGTCCCCCACATGAAGTGTATAGTTATCCGCATATTCACCGGTTAGGGACACAGCATAATTGATATTCTTGCCGTTTTCAACCACTTCACCATCTACTTTGCGGACATTCTTGGCCGCGCCTTCATTACCGGTTAACTGATAGGCTGCGCTGATATTCCAGGCAGTTCCATCTGCAGCAATTTTTTCCAGAGAACTGTTCGTATATGTGACATTGCCAATATTGCTGTTATCCGTATGGGAAGCATAGGCTCTGGTGGCAGAATCCACCAAATTTGCATTGCCGTCGTAGGTTTTGTCAATACCGGCAGACTGATTCAGCGTCAGATAAAGGTCGCGCCTGTCAATGCCACCTGCATGGAAGATCTGCATATTATTGCCGGCATCAAGAGTGATTTCCTCGCCCGGGTTTTCTGCAGTACCACTGGCAAACTTGTAGTTTCCTGCACTGTTGCCGCCAACTTTTACATAGTACCCCACATAGGCAGCATCCGCCACTTCGTTAGCAGTATCAGTTTTGTTGTCCTTGTAGAAAGTAGGCCCATTCTCAATAGTCTCCGTACTGGAGTCATCTTCTGTTACCAGAGAAAAAGTGATAGTATCGCCGGAGATAACCCCCGTAGTATAAGTCTGCGCAACCGCATCCTCAACAGACACAGTGCCACCGGTGGTGTTGAAATCTACATGGTTTGCTTCATTATAGGCAGTGGTGTAGTCATAGGTCTTGCGGTAGTCAACAGCAGATATTGCCTCCGTGTCAGGATCCTGGTAGTTCAACTCGGCATTGGTGGTATAGACAGTGCGCTGGTCAATCTTGCCGGTGCCGGTCATCAGGAAACTGCCGCTATCATCAGTAGTCAAAAGGGCAGAGCCAGCCGCTGTTGTCTCAGTGGCAGGTGTATAGGAGTATATCTCATAATTCTCCTTCTCAAAGTTTGCATTTGAGGACGTAAATGTTACCGCATAGTTAGCCGTATAGCCAGTACCTGCATTAAACACCCTTTCCGTGCCGTTCGTGTAGTAGGGATCGGCAACAGACATAACGGCATTGTCAGTACACACAACGCCATAGTCGCTAAGCCCCAGAGCCTGCCCTGCAACTGAGCTGACATTCTTCACATTGGAAGCCGCACTTGCCCAGCCTTCTTCCTTGTACACTACATTGTCGGTACTGTCATAAACCTTGTCCAAGCCTTCAGCAGTCTGCAGTTGGACATAAATAGGACGCGGAGTTATATAACCCGTGACAGTATTTGTTCCGTCAATAAAAGCACTGACATCAAAATCATAATTTGCATAATCCAGGACACTATCGCCGTCGGTATTAGCGGTAGAAGTCGTATCTATTGCAGCTGTGCTGTTCCAGGTCACATGCACAGGAACAGCATTTTCAGCATCAGGAGCCTGGCTGACATTCACTGCATAATTCGCCGGTATCCTGTTAGCTGCATTGGAAATATCCGTGTCCTTCGTATAGTATGTAGCAGAAGAAACCGCACTGCCGCTAAGAGAGACATTCTCCGCAGTCATTACTCCGCCTACGCTGGTCTTCACAAGGCCTGTTTCCACCAAAATCCCAGTGCGATTATAATAATCTGCCACATCAACAGCACTATCGCTGGTACCAAAAGCCGCCCGCATCTCATCAGTGGCATACGGTGTACCATCATAAACCTTGTTGATGGTCATATCATAGGGAGGAACGATATTGCGCTTCGTTATGCTGATAGTAGAGTCAGCAATATCATAGCCGTTCTGACTGTCGCTATAGAAGGGCGCAAACGACTCATCGGCATTTTTTATCCTGCCTGATGTTGCTGTTTTTATACCAGAAGTAATGCCACGAGAAGTGTCGCTCCTTACATTAGTGGCTCCAATATAATAACCATTGTAGACCACTTCATTGGAATTATAGGGTATAGGAGTGTTGTTTGCTGGTTCTGCGTCCGGAGAATCATCAGCATAAAGATTCAGGTCAAAGCTTACAGGAATAGTGCCATTGCCATTGGCTCGGAGGAAACTGCGAAGAAGGGGCAGACTATGTTTGTCATAGATGCGCCATGCATCGCTGGATTGTTTGGCATTTCCGCTTTCATCGGCTGAAAAAAAGCCATAGCTTTTCGCTAAAAGTCCATCTGTAGAAGTGGTATCTACTGCGCTATTTGTACCTACAGGTGTAATCGTAGCTGCCGTTATAACTCCATCTGATATAGTCGTTTCAACCGTGTAACCATTGGTTATGATACCATTATTAGTGGTAGGCACCAAAGCCCCTACGCTCGCACTATCAGAATCATACGTAGTTTCGGAAGCCCCATGTGAGGGTATATATTTTCCGGTGTTATATACATTCTTGATGCTGGACGCACCAGTAGCATCATCAGCTATACCGTAGTGAACTGCTGTGCTTCCCTCTTCAACAGAATCATCAATCAAATTGACCAAGTTACCTGTATTATATGCATTTTCAATCGAAGATCCCCCATTAAGTATCCCTACTATACCACCTCCATTCAGAACATCAGTGGCATTATATGCGTTTTTTATAGTCGTTCCATTAGTAGCTTTGCCAACCAACCCACCAATAGCCTGTCCTTCATATATAAATGTCTCGCTTCCAGCAGTATCAGTAACCGAGTAGCCCGATGCACTAATGTTATATGCAGGATTATCAGCAACACTGTATACATTTTCCAAGGTGGTGTGGTCTACCAATCCTGCTATGGCACCTCCATAGCCATTCTTTTCAGTCGCTACGTCAGATCCTGCATAAACCTTAGGATTGACTATACCAACATTTCTTATGTCAGCATTCTTAGTATAGCCAAATAAACCAGCATACTCATATCCCACTACAGCCAAATCACTAATTTTATAAAAATTACCATCAAATTTTCCTTCAAAGGGATTGGTCGCATCACCAACTGGTGTGAATCCCCCCTCCATATCTTCGTTAAGAGCAAAGTGCTCTGATAAATCAATAGTATCTATATCTGTATTTGTACCTTTCAATGACAGCATATAATTTATCTTTTTATTGCTGTTCATATTCTGTAATTCATAATCATTGCGCACCAAGGCATAGTCATAATCATTGACCCCAGCGTTAAAGGCATACGCCGATCCATTGATGACATATCCTAATGTAGAAGCTGCATATGTCCCATCCGGACTATAATACTGGCCATTGGCATCAGCAGTCTGTGCAGTGCCAGTCGCTTTTGCTGTCGCCTCATATCCTACATGGACATAATTAGTCCCTTTTAATTTCACACCACTATTTGTACTGGTATTGCTAGTGCTGCTAAGTGGAGGCAACTCAACACCTGACGTATCTGATGTATCGCTGACAGCCTTATATTGTACATCCTTTGTATTAAAAAATCTTACTTCAGTTCCTTCTGCATAGACAGAATTAGCCTGTATCGTGCCCATATTGACCACTTCGGCCTGGGGCGAAGTATTTCCAAGCACAGAAGCCCCTTGGCTTAAATCCGCACCTATAAAATCATTAGGATCAAGCGCCTTGGTGGACAAATAGAGATTCCCCACGTCAACATCAGCGTTTTCTCCCATAATGATGCCGTTGGGATTTACCAGATAAACATGGTTTCCGCCCTTCATGGCACCATTGACATAGGACGTTCCATTCCCAGTGACCACATTGAGATAGTTGTTGGTCTTGTCGTACCCACTTCCCGCTGCGTCATGAGCATCAAAAATTACTTTTTCGCTGCTGCCCACAGAAAAATCCTGCCAATTTATGACATTATTGCTAACGCCAGTGGCATTGGCATCCGGCACAACTGCCGTCATTGCACCATCATCTGTCTGATAGACTTTTGCCCCGCCAGTGACAACTTCTTTCAGCACCGGCGCTCCCTGCGCCACAGGCATCAAACTGAACATGCCGGCAACCAAAGCAAGGCTGACCTGCAGTGCCAGCTTATCTTTATTCGTCAACGTGTTCATAAAAACGCACTCCATTTCTCGAAACATCCCTAAACAATCGAAGAATCAGAAAATGGCGAAAGAGGCGCATGGCGCGCCCCTCTCTCATTTTCATAAAAATCAACTTATTGCAGCAAACTCAGCACCGAACTGCTGTTCTGATTGGACTGCGCCAGCATGGCCTGAGCAGCCTGAGTGAGGATGCTGTCTCTGGCATAGGCTGTCTGCACCTTGGCCATATCTGCATCACGGATAACAGATTCAGCAGCCTGAGTGTTCTCACTGCTCATTATCAAGTTGGAGGAAGTGTATTCCAGGCGGCTGGTCTGAGCGCCAATCTTGGTCTGCAAATCCAGCGCCTTCTGCAATGCACTGTCTATGACATTGATTGCAGCATTGGCATCTGCCTGTGTGGACACACTCAAAACCTGATTTGCATCAGTAGAAGAACGCAACCCCAGTGCCGTAGATCTCATATCTCTGAACCCGGCTTTAAGCGCCTGATTGGCTTTCGTTCCAATCTGGAATACCAAAGCATTATCTTCTGACGAGTTTTGAGCAGCTATAGTTTCCACGAAACTATCCAAAGCATTGGTTGCACTCTTCAATACTTTCCCGTCTGTGTCATAAACTGCTATTGTGAAACCAGCAATCTGACCATCTATGCCCGGATTCTTAGCTTTGACCGTAATGGCGTTCTCGCCACCTGCAGTCCTTACTTCTTCTCCATATTGATCCGTGCCAACATACGAATACCCTTTCTCGCTGCCATCAACAACTTCCAGATCATCACCTGCATAATCAGCAATTATCAAATCTAATGTATATGGCTTTGTTACCTCATTATACGGTTTGACTTCAGGATGCGCCCTCCTCCAAGCAGCATTGTGACTCCAATACTCCGGATTTCTTTCTGTCGTGACAAAGTCTAAAGGCTGTATTTCCTTGGTGATGGTTTCGCCATCCTTCACCCAGGATAAAACCACCCTGTCTTGGGTACGTATTTCCAAAGAGTTGCCTGTTCTGTCCTTCAATTCAATCAAAGGTGTATCCTTGGTGGTTTCACTGGAAAGGCGCTCATTGGTCAAGTGCGTATATGTACCGCCTTCTACCACAGCGCTATTGAAGGAACCGTCAAGCATGGTTATGCCATTATAGCTCACCAGAGCGTTCTCATCTATCTGGCTTATAGCTTCATTGATTGTCTTCTGTATGATTGCCCTGTCAGCATCGGAGTTGGAATCATTGGCGGCATCGATGGCCTTTTCCTTCATGGTACGAAGGATATCTATGGTACTGTCAACAGCCCCAGCAGCCACATTGAAGATGCTGATGCCATTCTGGGCATTCCTGTCATCCTGATCCAGCGACTTCACCTGCACCCGCATCTTTTCCGAAATCGCATACTCCGACGCCCCATCGCCTGCCCCATTGATTTTCTCGCCAGTGGCCGCCTTCTGCAACTCTTTGTTCCTTGATTTTTCGTTCTTGCTGAGTTCCTTCAGGGCATTTACACTATCCATGTTGTTCTTGACTATGAGTGCCATCAGGGCCGCCTCCTCTACGGTGTCTGCAAGGTGAATCCGCCGGGAGCCATCCCCGGCCCCCTATGCCATCAGCCGTCCAAAGGCCAGCTGCTTTCTCTCTATATGGTATATCGGATAAACCTATGCTTTTCTTAAGCACAAAATAAAGGATTTCAGAAAAATTTCATATTTTTTTCAAAACAGCCAGCGTTGCCCTATTATTTTGCTCCAGCAACGTCAAAAAAGCCCCGAGGATATCCTCGGAGCCTTGTATCTCCTGGTGCGCCTGGAGGGATTCGAACCCCCGACCCACGGCTTAGAAGGCCGTTGCTCTATCCAGCTGAGCTACAGGTGCGAATGGTCGGGATGACAGGATTTGAACCTGCGACATCCTGCTCCCAAAGCAGGCGCGCTACCAAACTGCGCTACATCCCGTCACGTACCTTAATATTATATACACCATAATCACCCGTGTCAAGAATTTTGTTCAAAGTTGACAACTTTACATATAGGTGCTATTCTTTTTCTATTGTTTATTACTTTAGATGAACTTATTGCCTCCCAAAGGAGCGGATGCACATGATCAAAGAAGCCATAGAGAAAGTTGTCAGCAAGCAGGACCTCACCTACGATGAAGCCTATACTGTCATGAACGAAATCATGAACGGAGAAACCAGCCAGGTGCAGAACGCGGCTTATCTGGCCGCCCTCTCCACCAAGAGCACCAAGGCAGAGACCATTGCGGAGATTTCCGGCTCTGCCGCTGCCATGCGGGACCATGCCCTGAAAGTGGAGCATGATATGGATGTGCTGGAAATCGTAGGCACCGGCGGTGACCACGCCCACAGCATCAATATCTCTACCACCGCCGCTTTCATCATCTCTGCAGCAGGTGTCAAGGTTGCCAAGCACGGCAACAGGGCAGCCTCCTCAAAATCCGGGGCAGCGGATTGCCTGGAATCTTTGGGAGTGAATTTGGACCAGCCGCCTGAGAAGGCCGTGCAGGAACTGAAGGAAATAGGGCTCTGCTTCCTCTTTGCCCAGAAATACCACAGCTCCATGAAGTATGTAGGAGCAGTACGCAAGGAACTGGGCATCCGCACGGTTTTCAATATCCTTGGTCCTCTCACCAATCCCGCCCACCCCAAGCGCATGCTGCTGGGTGTTTACGATGAGTATCTGCTGGAGCCGCTGGCCAAGGTCCTGCTCTCTCTCGGTGTAGAGCGCGGTCTGGTGGTCTATGGCCAGGACTGCCTGGATGAGCTCTCCATGAGTGCCCCCACCAGTGTCTGCGAGTTCAAGGAGGGTTGGTTCCGCCGTTATACCATAAAACCAGAGGACTTCGGCTTTACCCGCTGTGAGAAGAAAGACATCCAGGGCGGCACGCCTGAGGAAAATGCTGCCGATACCCTGGCAATTCTCAAGGGGGCTCAGGGTCCCAAGACAGATATCGTGCTGCTCAATGCCGGAGCCGCCATCTACATCGGCGGCAAGGCAGACTCTATTGCCGAGGGCATAGAAAAAGCCCGCCAGCTCATCGCCAGCGGGGCAGCACTTAAACAACTCGATGAGTTTAAACGACTTTCAAACTTATAAAAGACTGATGTAACGGCGTCCATGGATGGACGCCAAAAGCGGCCCTTCGTGTTTGAGGATCAAACCGGGGCCGCTGTTTCTTTTGGTTCGTTTTCTTTGCGCCAAAGAAAATGAACAGTCGAAATATAGCAAAGAAAAAAGACGCTCACTCCAGCGTCCTTTTAACTTTAAACTTTTTCCAACTCATGGCGGCTCATTTCCCTGACCAGCTCCACAGCTCTTTTCCCCAGACCTGTGTCCCGGGAAACCTCCTCTATCGAGTAACCGCTCAGGAGCATTGCTCTTGCCTTAGCCGCTGCCGTGTCCGGTGTAGGACCAGGATGACTCTTGCCTGCTGGCACATTACCGCCTCCCCTGTCAGGCTCCTTGAAAAGCTCCTCAGGCGCAGGTTCCCAATTGGTCATGGCCTCAGCCAGGCCTGCGGCCTGTTGGGCATTCACCAGGGGCTGACCTTCCTGCGGAGGCTCCTGAGGCGGCTCTCCTATCAGCGAGTGCCTGGAAGTTGATGCTTCCTGGGCAGGATCATTCTCCTCCTCTGCCGCCCCCCTCTGGATGGAATTCTGCAGCACCTGGGCAAAATCCAGGGCATCCACCCGCTGGGGCATCTGCCGTTCTTCCTCCTGGCGCTGCTGAATCTCACGCCGTTGACGGCTCAGTTCCTCCTGCTGCCTCAGCTGGCTTTCCCGGGCCTCGCTGAGACGCCGGTTCTCTGCTCTGGCATCCTCAAGATTTCTCTCCAAATCCTTGAGCTGCCGCCTGAAATCCTCCTCCATGCGGCGTGATTCAGAGAGCCGTTCCGACAACTGGGCATTCTTCTCATCTGCCTCGCGGATCAGGTTCTCCAAATGAGCCACATGGCTGCCCAAGCGCTTCACCACAGCGTCCCCGGAACGTTCAAGCTCTGCTTTCAGGCGCTTGGTGGACTGCTGCATATCTTCCTGCATTTCCTGGGCTTTCGCCTGCCTGCTGGTTAAATATCTGACTCCCAAAACCAGGACTGCTCCGACTGCAATCATCAAACCTAATACTTCTGTGACCATAACTAAAAAAAGAGCCTCCTGCTGCCATAGATTATCCTCAATACCTTATGTCCAGGAACTGCCCCCTTGACGGGTCACGGGCAAAAAGCTCCAACTGAGGCTCTTCCTCCTCTGCCTCAGCCTGTCTTCCACGCCTGCTTCCTGCGTAGCTGCCCTTGTTCCTGTGCTCCGGGTCATCCTTGATTTTCCCATCCTCGGGGTTATCCTTATTCCGCACCTGCTGCTGCTTGAGCCGGGCATCCTCTTTCTGCCGCACATCCTCGAAGGCCTGCTGCAAGGCACCTGCCTGATTGAGATTGTGCTGTACCTGTCCCGCCTCGGTAGATTGGGGCACCACCATCTGCATGCTGATGGGTGTCACATTCATAGCTGCTCCCCCCTCTCTTTCTTAAGAAACTCAGCCGTCATAAAGCCCTACCGTAACTTCATCTTCCTGCACCGTCAGGGTACAGCGCTGAAGCTCTGACTGTATGTTCTTCTTCAAGGAATTTATGGTGATCCGCACCCCCGGGTAAATGATAGAAGAAGCCGATACCTTACCGTTCTTCATATGGGAAAGCTCCTCCGCCATGGCAGCAATCTCCGCCTCCTGCCGCTTGAGCTTGCCCACCAAAGGGAACTGGGAGCGGGTCAGGGAATTTATCTGCTCCACCCGCTGAGGCGGCAGCTTGCTCACATCAATCTTGGAAAGGGTGTTGAGCATCTGGGTTATTTCCGTAAGACGCTTCTTGGTTTCCTTGTACTCATTGCAGGCATGATTATACTTGTTCTGCAGCGTAGGGTCTATGCCCACGGAAATATTGGTGACCACGCAGGCCTGATTGCCTATGACATTGGCCCTGATCTCCTCTCCGGCAGCTGCCAGCCCACCGGTAATCTGTCCCCGGCGGTCCTCCACATAGATATGCCTGCCTGCCCTGATGTTTGAGTGCAGGGACACATCAGAAATGTATATGTCCTGCCCCGCCTCAATCCTGGCGTTTTCTGCAAAAGACACCCGCACATCCGCATCAGCAGTCACCTGTCCACGTCCCATGCCGTTGACCCCGCCGCTGACAAAGACGTTGCGGCCATGCACGTCGCCGCCGCTGACCACGCCGCCAATCTCGATGTCGCCGGTTGCCTTGACCATGAAGCCGGCTTCCACATTGCCCTTGATTTCCACACTGCCGTCAAAGTCAATATTGCCAGTCCCCACACCTACACTGCTCTTTATGACCAAATGCGGGTCTATGGCAATCTTGTTCTTGCTGTCCACAATCTGCCCGTCAATGGCAGCTATCACCGTATTCTCCCCCTGCTGGGCAGTCCCCTTGCCTAAGGGCAGGGGCAGAGGACGGCCATTCCTGGCCATGACTTCAGCTCCCAGCACATTCCTGCCCGGCACACCCTGGGTCTGGGGAATGCGCACTGCCAGCACATCACCCTTTTTCACCAGCACGAAAAGATTCAGGTTCTTGTAATCCACCCGGTCATACTTGTCTATGACAGGACGCCCCTTGACACCCAGGTCAAATTTTCTCTCAATGACAGCATTCTCTCCATGCTGGGGCGGCACCCCTTGGGCTGCCACAAATGGATTGAGGGCCTGCGCCCCCTTCTTGATGGCATTCAGGTTGATGCCAAAAACTACCTTCTTGGCCTCCAGCGCCTCCTGTATATCACTGACAGAACGCAGCCCCTTGCCCTTGCGGGTGTCAAAGCGCACAGTTGCCTGCATGCGGTCACGGCTGATCTCCACAATGATATCTGCCGGTATAGCCGCTAGGGCCGCCTCCTCCTCAGAGAGCGGGGCCTCCTCTGCAGCCTCACCTTCAGGCTTTTTCTCACCTTCCAGCAAAGCCTTCATTTCCTCGGGGGACAAAAAGGAATCTGAAAGCTTGTGGGCTTCACCTGAGGACTCCCTGACTATGCGGGCAAGGCTCACCACATCATAGTCCACTACGCCGCACTCCTGGAGTATCTGCCGGATATCTGACAGCTCAAAGAGGATTCCGTTGGAATCCGGGAAAATAGTGATGTAAACACCTGTTTCCCTGAATTCCAGCAAATAACCGGCTCCTGCCCCGCCAACGGGGGAGCGCAGCTCCTTCTCAGCCATGATTCCCAGCCCCCTCTATCCTAAGACGCCCTTTCATGCTGACATGAAAGGGCATAATCTCAATCTGAAGCACCCCTGTGCCTATCTATACCAAGCTGGCCTTCATGCGGGAAAGATACCCCCGCATCCTGAATACTGCCTTGGTGTGCAACTGCGAAATGCGCGCCTCGGAAAGCTCCATGACCAGGCTTATTTCTTTCAAAGTCATTTCTTCATAATAATAAAGAGCTACTACCTTCTTTTCCTTTTCCGGAAGTCTCTGTATGGCCTGAGCCAGAGTTTCCCTGAGTTCCTGCTTTTCCAGCTTCTCCACGGGCTCAGGGTCTGCCCCGCCAGGCATATCTGCCCGCAGGTAATCGTCCAGTGGAATCACCGTAGCGGCACTGATCTGGCTCTCCAGATTCTGGAGCTCCTTGACGGTCAGCCCCATCTCTCCCGCCAGATCCTCATCTGTGGCAGAACGGCCCAGACGGCTTTCCACTTCCAGCACCGCCTGCTCATAGCGGCGGATTTTCTGCCGCATAGTCACGGGCACCCAGTCCTTGGAGCGCAGATAGTCCAGCATGGCTCCACGGACCCTGACACCTGCATAAGTCTCGAACTTGTTCTTGCGATCCGGCTCAAACCTGTCAATGGCATCTATCAGGCCAAAAAAGCCACTGCTTAAGAGATCGTCCCTATCCACATGGCTGGGCAGGCTGATGGCAAGCCGCCCGGCAACGACCTTAACCAGCGGCAGGTAATACTCTGCCAGTTCATTGCGCAGGGCGCTGTCCTTGCTTTTTTTATAACGCCTCCAAAGAGACTCCAGCTGCACTTCAGTCAAGGTCTCATTCAAGGCCATAGGCGCCACCTCCCCACTGCCTCCCTAAGCTGACCAGCATATTATCAAGGGGGCTCAACACGATTAAGGTTCTCCGGGGAAAAAGGCGTAAAGCCTCCTTCCTCCGTGACCTCCTCAGCAGGTGCACCTGTCTCCTCCTCCTGACCGCCCTCCTCATCTTCAGGAGAGCCTTCTTCCGGCTTCCCATCAAGGGAGGCCAGCACGAGATTTTTGTCAAAATCCGCCCATTCCTTGGCTTCAAGGACAAATGCCACCAAATAACTCAAAAGCCCTGCCAGCAGAAAGCCCAACAGGCTCCGCAAAAAGGCGGTAGCGAGGGTCACATCTGCCAAGAGGCCCGCCAGGCCGATGGCAAAAGCTGCCACCAGCCCAAAGGCCAGGGCCAAGCATAACTTGAACAATGAGCCTCACCACCCGCCTCTTAAATCACTGCTTCACCCTTGTTGACCGTCTTGACTATATAGCTGCCATCCTCAAGATTGATGGAAACCGTACGGCCATAGGTGCCGCCAGTATCTTCGGCAATCAGCCTTATCCCCAGGTCCTTCAGCATTTTCTTGGAAGCCTCAGCATTCCTGGCTCCCACCCGCATGACATCCGTAGCATTGGCAAAGGCAAACATCTGGGCACCACCGGCGATCTTGGCTACCAGCCGGGACTTGGAAGCCCCCAAAGCCAGTACATCCTTCAGCAAAAGTGGCAGACCAGTATCTGCGAACTTGGCAGGATTATCGGTGCCCCTGGCCTGGGTGCTGTCAGGCAGCATGATGTGCAGGAGGCCGCCCACCTTGAGCTGGGGGTCATAGAGAGAAATTCCTATGCAGGACCCCAAGCCATAGCTGATAATGGTGGCGGGAGCTTTGCCTACCTTGTAGTCTGCCATGCCCACTCGAATCAGTTCTGGCATATCACTCAACTCCTACTGCAGATATTATCGTCTCCAATGAACCAGGATCCGGCACCAGGAAGAAGTGCCCGTTGATACCGTCATCCTCAGAAAGGAATTCTGTCTCAATAACCAGGGCCTGGTCACCCATCTGGCCCAACTGCACCAGCACCACATTCAGGATAGCACCTGCCATGTCCATAGCCAGAGCCGGGATGGAGGGAAGCATAGCCAGCTGGGTGAAGGTGAAGAAGGCATTGAGGTAAGCACCTGCCAGAATATTGCCGATTTCCATGAGTGCAGACTCATCCATGAAGTCCAGTTTGGTGGTAGTGCCCTGAGGACGCCCCATCAAAGTGTCAACCAGATAAAAAGCACTGTTCTTGGGCAGAAGGAAGAGGATATTGCCCGGAGCCTTGCCATAAACCCGGAGGAAAACCCCCACCACAATGGCATCAGGTCCTCCTACCAGATCAGGTACAGCTTCCAGAGGCACCAGAGCCACCTTGGGCACATTCATATCAATGCGGCGGTTGATGACCTGGGACAGGGCGGTGGCGGAATTGCCCGCCCCGATATTGCCTATTTCTTTTAGCGCATCAAGTTGCGCCGGGGACAGATCGAGTTCATCATTCATATTCTGACACCTCGCTGTGTGAACTGCTTCGCGGCTTCAAAATTCCAGTTTTCCGGGTTACTTGCCATCCTTTGGCAGCCCTACAATCTCCTCCAGGTTCAGCATGATGATAAGCCGGCCTTCTACATTGCCTATGCCAGAAAGGAACCTGGTATCCTTGGCGTTGATAGCCTTCTTGGTATCCACGGGCTTGGCCTCGATGGTCATGACCTCTGTCACTGCGTCCACCAGCATGCCCACATGCAAATCGTCCACCGTCACGGTAACGATACGGGTGCTGTCGGTGTAAGGAGTCTCAGCCAATCCCAGGCGCTGCTTAAGGTCAATGACCGGCAGCACAGAACCGCGGAGATTGATGACCCCTTTGATGAATTCAGCAGCAAAGGGCACTCTGGTAATATCAGTCAGATTACGGATTTCCTGTACATTTAGGATGCTTACACCATACTCCTCGTCATGGAGCTTGAATGCCACAACCTGCAATCCTTCCTGGACTTCGTTCTTGGTCGTATCTTCGTTTGCCATCTTAGTTGCCCTCCTTACTGCATCATGGTAGCCACATCGAGGATCAGTGCCACACGGCCATCACCCAGGACGGTAGCGCCGGAGAACATCTTCAGTCCGGCAAAGAGGTTGCCCAGGGTCTTGATAACAATTTCCTGTTGGCCAATGAGGTTGTCCACCACAATGCCGGCCTTGGCTTCGCCTGCATGCACCACCACCACGAAGATTTCGTCGTAGTCCTTCACATGAGGTACCTGCAGCAGTTCGCCCATACGGATGATGGGGATGATCTCCCCGCGCAGGACAATGACTTCCTTGTTCTGCACCGTCTGGATATCCGTTTCCTGGATGTTGATGGTGCTGTCGATGGAGCCAAGGGGAATAGCGTACATCTCTTCCTGTACCTTCACCAGCATGGCCTGGATGATAGCCAGGGTCAGGGGCAGCTTGATCTTGAAGACAGAGCCTTCATCCACATGGGTTTCAACATCCACATGGCCGGACAGTGACTCAATCTTGCTGCGCACCACATCCATGCCCACGCCGCGGCCGGAAATATCGGAAATCTGCTCGGCAGTAGAGAAACCAGGCAGGAAAATCAGGCGTACAGCATCTGCATCGTCCAGTTTGTCTGCTTCCTCCTGAGAAATCATGCCCTTTTCCACGGCCTTCTTGCGGATCTTGTCCGCATTGATGCCGGCACCATCATCGGTGACCATGATGACCACGTTGTTGCCTTCGTGGCGGGCGATGAGGCCAACCTCACCTGTGCGGGGCTTGCCCTTGGCCTCGCGGTCATCCGGGTGCTCCACGCCATGATCCAGGGAGTTTCTGAGGAGGTGCATGATGGGATCGCCGATTTCATCGATAACGGTACGATCCAGTTCTGTTTCCTCACCCTCGATGGTAAGGTTGATTTCCTTGTTGAGTTCCTTGGAAACGTCGCGAACCATGCGGGGGAAGCGGTTGAACACGGCACTTACCGGCACCATGCGCACCTTCATGACTATGTTCTGCAGATCCGTAGTGACGCGGTCCATCTGCTCCAGCGTCTCGGTGAGTTCTGTGAGCCTGTGAGTCTGGCCAATCTGCTCCAGACGAACCTTGTTGATTACCAGCTCGCCCATGAGGTTCATGAGAGTATCGAGTTTCTCGATATCCACGCGGACGCTCTGGCTCTGATGAGCCTTCTTCTGAGCGGAGGCGGCTGCAGGAGCTGCTGCCTTGGGCGGTGCCTTCTTGGCGGCAGGTGCAGGAGGAGCTGCTGCAGGAGGCGGTGCTGCCGCCGCTGCAGGCGCAGGAGCAGGTGCCGCTGCTGCGGCAGGAGCAGGTGCTGCTGCAGGCGCAGCTGCCTTATCGGGATCAACCAGCTCCACCACAATCTTATCGATTTCAGAAATGGTGGTCAGAGCTTCCTCCACCACCTTGGGCTCAGAGCCGCTGACCATGAGAATGTCAAAGCTCTGCTCGAATTTTTCCTGCTCCAGTTCTTCAGCAGGAGGCACTGTCTTGATCACATCTCCTAGTTCATCCAGGGCATTCATGACCATGTAAGAACGGGCTGACTTCAAAAGGCAGGTATCAGAGAGGGTCACCTGAATATGGATTCCCTGCAGGCCCCCTTCCTTGGCCTGGCGGATCATATTCTTGTCAGTCTCACTGAGCTGCAAAGCTGCCTCAGCTGCAGAAGGTGCTGCTGCAGGCGCAGGGGCAGGAGCTGCTGCTGCCGGTGCCGCCGCTGCCGGTGTTTCAGCAGCTGCCGGTGCCGGCGCGCCATCGCCTTTGGAAATGGAAGAAAGCTTGCTGACCAGGTCAGATACGTCAATCAGGTCTTCCGGGTCTCCATTGCCCACATTGTCAACCATCTGCTCCAAGGAGTCCAGGCATTTGAACAGCGTATCAACGATGTCCTCAGTGAGCTTGATCTGCTCTTTGCGGATAAGGTCCAGTACATCCTCCATCTCATGGGTCAGCTCAGCAATCTTATTGAAGCCCATGGTGGCAGACATACCCTTCAGGGTATGAGCGTTGCGGAATATCTCATTAACAACGGAAATGTCTTCGGAGTTCTCCTCCAGTACCAGCAGGCCGTCATTAAGAGACTGCAAATGTTCATGGGATTCATCCAAGAACATATCCATGTACTGATTCGTTTCCATTTGTATTCCCCCTATTTAATCTTATCGCTTCACAGCCTCTACAATGGCCTGGGCTATATTCTGCACCGGCTTTATCTCATCTGCCAGCCCTGCATCCACTACGGCTTTGGGCATGCCGTAAACCACGCAGGTTGGTTCATCCTGGGCTATGCTGTAGCCGCCGGCCTTCTTTATCTCCCTCATGCCATCACAGCCATCACAGCCCATGCCAGTCATTATGACTGCCACCAGCTTGCGCCCCAGGCTGGCTACGGAAGAAAACATCACATTCACAGCCGGGCGATGGTTGCCCACAGGCGGATCCTGTCCCAGGACTATCTGGGTGCCGTTCTTGATGCGCAAGTGATAATTTCCTGGCGCTATGTAAACCATGCCAGGTTTTATGCCCTCGCCATCCTCCGCTTCTTTCACAGCAATGTCGGAAATGGCATTGAGCCGGTCAGCCAGGGCTTTTGTAAAACCTGCAGGCATGTGCTGCACTACCACCACCCCGCAGGGCAGATTGCCCGGAAGTCTGGTAATCACATTCTGGAGAGCCTGCGGACCGCCTGTAGAGGTGCCTATGACCACCAGCTTCTCTGCTCCCCTGCCCATACTGGTCATGGGCACAGCGGATGGCTTGCTGGGGGGTACAGGCGGATTGGCATTGCGTTTCAGCAGGGGATTATTGCGCTTGGCATAAGTATTTGCCGGAGTCGCAGGCTCCGGAGGCTTCACTGCCCCGCGGTCCGGCGGCTTATGCCCCTGCCGCAAGGGGAGCTGTATGCGCTTCATAACCGGCGGCCCGGGAGGTGCTGATGACCTCGCAGGTACAGAGGGGTTTTTCCTGGCATGAGCCTTGGCCGCTGCCCGGCACTTTTCCAGGATTTCACCGGTTATGCCGTCAATGCGCGAAATGGAACCTCCAGCCTTGCTGATGAAATCCACCGCTCCCAGGGCCAGAGCCTTCACTGTCTGCTCCGTCCCCTTCTGGGTGAGGCTTGAGAGCATGACCACGGGAATGGGATGCTCCTTCATGATTATATCCAGAGCCTCCAATCCGTCCATGACGGGCATATTCACATCCAAAGTCACCAGGTCGGGAGAAAGCTCCCTGACCTTTTCCACGGTTTCCTGACCATTGCGGGCTGTGCCAGCCACTTCAAAGTCCGGCTGTGATGCAAACATGTCCGCTAAGACTTTTCGCATGAACGCCGAATCATCGGCGATCAACACACGGATCATCTGGCTCACCTCACCTATCAGTTCACAGTAACCTCTCGGTCTGCAAATAGCAGCATGGATTATTTCTTATTTTCTCAGCCAGCTGGCCCGATTGATGCGCTCCCGCTGGACTGTGAAAAGATAACGCACTATTCTGTTGACGTCAGCCCTGGGCAGATGCCCAAAGCTCACCCCCACATGGTACCTGGGATAGACAGCCTTGGGGTTGACCACCTTGCACTTGCGGGCTCTGCCCAGAATCGCCAGAGTGCCAACCTCGGGGATGCTGTTTATCTCCAGGGCCACCTGAAGCCCGGGCTCCACAGCCTCGCCAATCTCAAAGCTCAAGCCGCTGCCGCTGAGGTCAAGCATGCGCACGCGCTTCCTGGCTCCGATGGAGCCATCACTGCCAATCAGGCGCACCTCCAGCGGAAGCTCCACACTTACCCGTACAAAAGCACGATTCTGGGAATGTTCCACCTTTTCAGGCAAAGAAGTGTGCCAAAGGGAAACCTTTCCTCTGGTTTCCTGTTTCAGGAAAGTGACAGCGAATTGATACTCACTGTTTTTTACCTGCACCAGTCCCTTGAAAGTCACCTGGGGCACCAAGGCCAGGGGCATGCCGGACGGGTCCACAGGGGTAGCCACCTGAAGCTCCTTCTCTGACACAGAGATAAGGTAGCTCTGGTAACGGTCCCCTTCCTCGTCCAGATAGAATTCCACCTTCTGGCCCGCTCTCAAAACTTCCCCTGTTCTTAATAATTCGCCCGCCATAAAAAAGTTCCTCCATAGTTAGTGCGAAAAATTAAAAATTTGCTGTAAAAATCCTCTCCACCCCTTCTTTACGGTCATTTTGCTGCCGTAAAGCACACTGGAGGCAAGTCCCTTGATACATCTGGAGGCAGTACCTGAGGGATTTGTCACCAAAAAGGGTTTCTGACTGCGCACTGCCTTCATGACCCCCGGGTCCTCAAAGATATAACCCAGGCACTCCAAGGGAAGATGCAGGAAACGCTCGGAGGTCTGCTGCAGCTTGGCCACCACCTCACGGCTTTCGGATTCATCATAGACCCTGTTCACCACCAGCTTCAGGCTGGGGGCAGAGGCGTACATGCTGTAGGCCTTCATCACTGCATAAGCATCAGTGAGGGCCGTGGGCTCTGGAGTGGTGACCAGCAGCACCTCATCTGCTGCCAGGATGAATTCCATGACGTTCTTCCCAAGACCTGCCCCCGTGTCCACCAGGATGATGTCCGCTATCTGGCCGCAGCCCGTAAGCTTCTGCATGAGCCGCTGGCGTTCCTCAAAGGTGAAATCAGCCGCCTTCTCAATGCCGGAGCCCCCGGAGATATAATCCACGCCATAGGGGCCATGCACCAGCACATCCTCAAGCTCCACCCCTTCTTCCAGGAGGTTCAGCAGATGCGTGCGGGAAAGGCTGCCCAGGACTACGTCCACATTGGCCATGCCCAGATCCGCATCAATGAGCAGCACCCTGAGACCTGCTTCCTTGAGGGCAATGGCCAGGTTAACAGACAAGTTGGTCTTGCCCACACCGCCCTTGCCGCTGGTGATGGCGATGACCCGCACGTTGTCGGAGTTTGCAGTTTTTCTTTTTTGGGGAGAAAGCATCTGTTCCTCCCTGATGTCTTCTGGCAGCGGGCTTCCTCCCACCAGCTGCCTCAATCTAGTCGCTTGATCTGCCATATCAAACCCTCAACAATAGCCGGGCCAATTCTGCAGGGGTGGCGGGGATGATATCGTCCGGCACGCTCTGCCCATTGGTCAAAAAGGAAATCGCAATCTCTCTCTTGCTAAGCAGGTTCAAGATAAGCCCCACGCTGCTGGTCTCATCAGTCTTGGTGAAAATCACCCGGTCAGGCCTGCACACAGAAAACTTTTCCAGAATGTCTTCTGCATCCCTCTCCTTGGTAGTGGCACTCATGACCAGATGCTTTTCGATGCGGCCATCCACAGCCAGGAAGTCCTGAAGCTCCTTCATCTGATAATCATTGTGCTGGCTACGGCCTGCGGTATCTATAAGCACCAGGTCCTTATCCTTGTGCTTGTGTATGGCTACCTTCAGTTCATCAGGAGAATATACGATCTCCAAAGGCAGGCCGATGATATCTGAATAGGTCTTTAACTGCTCCACCGCAGAAATGCGGTAAGTATCGGCGGTAATAAGGGCCGCCTTGACTCCCTTTTCCAGCACGAAGCGAGCCGCAATCTTGGCAAGGGTAGTGGTCTTGCCCACCCCTGTGGCACCGATGAGGGATACGATGCGCACCCCGTGACGATTCAGCTGGATTCCCTCTGAGAAATTGACCACCTTGTCCAGATAATCTGCCAGGATATCCTTGGCCTTGGGGTCAAGGCAGTTCACCAGGGTATCGCCTGCGGCAGATTTGGCAGCCATATCCCGGAGGATTTCTTCCTCTACCTCCTGATTCCTCAAGGCCTCCTGCAGGGAAATCTCATCCTGAGGCATATCCTTGCTCATGACCTGGGCCAGCAGGGTCTTCATCTGGGAAAGCTCTGCCTCCAGCTTCTGTATCTTTTCTGTATCTTCCTGCTTTGACTGTTGCATATGTGTTTCTGCCGCTTTCTCATCAGGCTCTTTTTCCCGCGCTTCTTCCTCTGCCCCCGGAAGCAGCTCCATGGGCAGCACTGCCTCAGCAGCGGTGCCGGCGTCCACTTCCTGGCTGGCAGGACGAGGCTCGAAACTTGGCATTTCCAAAGGAGGAGACACTATATCCACCCCCGCCTGGGTGCCATTTGTCTTGTACTGATTGAGTATATTGGCCGGGAATACAGGCATGGGACGCTCCCCAGCCCGTGTCTGGGGAGCATTTTCCTCCACCGTCTCCACTGCCTTGGGAGCGCGTTTTCCCTGTCCCTTGGCAGGTGCATCTTCTATGGCTGCCGTCACTTCCACCACATCCTTGCTGTGATAACCCAGGAAACCACCCTCTCGGTATTTCTTGGTGTGCAGGATGACTGCGTCACGGCCTAATTCATTTTTTACTTCTTCCATGGCTTCCTTCATGGAAGGAGCCTTCACAACTTTGATCTGCACCTTAGATCTTCACCACCCCTAAAATCTGTATCTCAACACTTTGCTCTATTTCTGCATGGGAAAGGACGATAAGTCCCGGCACGGAACGCTCCACCAGCTTGCGGAAGTAAAGCCTTACGGCAGGGCTGGTGAGGACGATGGGCTGATAGCCCATATTGGTAAGCTTCTGGAGCTCTGTATCCAGTGACTGCAGGAGCCTCTGCATGGAATCCGGATCCAGGCTCACATAGGAGCCATGGTCCGTGCGCTGCACGCCGCCGGCTATCCTGTTCTCCAACGCCGGATCCAAAGTCACGCAGGGCAGGATCCCATTCTGCACATTGGCCTGGGTAAGGGAACGGGCCATGGCGTGACGTACATACTCCGTGAGAATCTCCGTATCCTTGGTGGCATGTCCATAGTCTGCCAACACCTCCATGATGGTAGCCATATCCCTGATGGAGATACGCTCCCTGAGGAGGTTTGCCAGCACCTTCTGAACGTCGCCCACACTGAGAAGGTCCGGCACCACCTCGTCCACCAAAGACTGGTTGGATTTCTTGAGGTTGTCGATGAGGTTCTGGGTTTCCTGACGACCCAGGATCTCATCGGCATGCTGCTTGATGACCTCTGTGAGGTGAGTGGCCAGCACTGACACGGCATCCACCACTGTGTAGCCGTTGAGCTCTGCCTGCTCCCGCTCGCTCTCAGGAATCCAAAGTGCAGGCAGGCCGAAGGCCGGCTCCACGGTCTCGATACCCGGCACTTCCTCAAAGACAGTGCCGGAATTCATAGCCAGGTAATGGTCAAGCATCAATTCGCCCTTGGCTATCTCAATGCCCTTCAATTTGATGATGTAGGCATTGGGCTTGATCTGGATGTTGTCGCGGATGCGGATAGTAGGCACCACCAAACCAAGTTCCAAAGCGCACTGGCGGCGGATCATGACAATGCGGTCCAGCAGGTCGCCGCCCTGTCCCGTATCCACCAGCGGAATCAGGCTGTAGCCGATTTCCAGCTCCATGGGATCCACCTGCAGCAGAGAAACGATGTTCTCCGGCGTGGTGGCCTCCTTCTTGGCCTGGGCCTTTTTCTCCACCTTCTTGGTTTCCACCTTCACCTCATGGCTCTTCTTCAGATTGTAACCTATGAACGCACAGAGAAGAGAAAGAGCCATAAAGGGCACGCCTGGCAGGCCTGGCACCAGCGCCAGGAACACCAGCACGCCGCAGAGGATGAAGAAAATACGCTCATTGCGGAACATCTGGTTCACCAGATCGCTGCCCAGGTTCCCCTCCGCAGCAGAACGGGTGACGATAAGACCAGTAGCCGTGGAAATCAGGAGCGCCGGTATCTGGCTCACCAGCCCCTCACCTACTGTCAACAGGGTGTAAGTCTGGAGCGCCTGTGAAGCTTCCAGCCCCCGCTGCAGCATGCCGATGACAAAACCGCCGGAAATATTGATGAACATGATGATGATAGCGGCAATGGCATCGCCCTTGACAAACTTGGAAGCACCGTCCATGGCGCCAAAGAAATCCGATTCCCGCTGAATCTTCTCGCGGCGGATCTTGGCCTCAGCGTCGGTGATGGCCCCCTGATTGAGGTCTGCATCAATGGACATCTGCTTGCCGGGCATAGCATCCAAAGTGAAGCGGGCGGAAACCTCTGCCACGCGCTCGGAGCCCTTGGTGATGACGATGAAGTTGATAACCACCAAAATGATGAATACTATGAAACCTACTACTGCATTACCACCGACAACGAAGTTGCCGAAAGCTGTGATGACCTCTCCTGCATAACCATCCAACAGAATGAGACGGGTGGAAGATATATTCAGTGCCAGGCGGAACAACGTGGTAATGAGCAAGAGTGACGGGAAAATAGATAAGTCCAGCGCCTCCACATTGTAAATGGCGGACATGACCACCAGGAGGGCAATGGTAATATTAAGGCACAGCAAGAGATCCAAAAGGAGGGTGGGCAATGGAATGATCATCATGATGACGATGGTCACGATGGCCACTGCTATGAGGACATCGCTGTATTTCTGTATGAGGGAACCGCCTTTCAGGGGGTCCGCCGCAGCACTTGGTGCAGCCATGTTCTCACCTCCCCATGCCTTTCACGTAAAATTTCAAAAAAATCATGCCCTTTTGCGGTGCTTGAGCCTGTAGACATAAGCCAGCACTTCTGCCACAGCCTGGTAAAGCTCCTGGGGCACCGAGTCCCCGATTTCCGTGCTGGCAAAGAGTGCCCTGGCCAGCGGCTTGTTCTCCACCAGAGGCACGCCGGACTCCCGGCCTATCTCCTTAATGCGTTGGGCTACCAGATCCTGGCCTTTGGCAATGACTCTGGGGGCCACCATACCCTTATGATACTCAAGAGCTACTGCAAAATGAGTAGGGTTGGTGACAATCACATCTGCCTTGGGCACTTCCTGCATCATGCGGGCCATGGCCATCTGGCGCTGTTTCTGCTTGATTTTGCCCTTGATCTGGGGATCACCTTCGGACTGCTTGAACTCATCCTTGACTTCCTGCTTGGTCATCTTGAGGTCCTGGGTGGTCTGCCATTTCTGATAAGCAAGGTCAAGCACGCCCAACACCAGGATAAGTCCACAGACCTTGAAAGCCATGTTGAAAATGATATCCGCAATCTGTCCCAGGCTGTTCTCCAGCCCGAAGAAGATGAATTGCGGCATGGACAGCACGTGGTCAACGAGCACCACATACAAGGCCGCACCAATGACGATGATCTTGAAAATGGACTTTACCATTTCCACCAAAGCCCGTTTGGAAAAAATCCTGCCAAAGCCATTGATAGGATTCAGCTTGTCAAGTTTCGGCTCCATAGCCTCCGTATTGAAGTGCAGCCCAACCTGGAAGAAGTTAATGCCAAGACCTATGAACATGATAGCCAGCATGATGGGAAAAGACGTCTTGGCCAGAAGCTCCACCATGCCCAGAAACAGCTGTATGACAGTTTCAGTATCCACCGTCTGGGCCGGATGGGACAGTATGTATTTGGTATAATCTGCAATGTTCAGGTAGATGGTATCCCAGAGGATCTTCAGCATGAAGAAGCCCATAAGCAGCACAAAAGCCGTATTTAGCTCCTGGCTCTTGCCCACCTGGCCTTTCTTGCGGGCATCCTCACGCTTCTTGGCTGTAGGCTCCTCTGTCTTGTCCCCATCAGCAAAAAGCTGCAGGTCAAAGCGCCATTCCCTGTTCTCTTCCAGAGACATTAGCCATTCCCTATTGCAGGGCCCGCAGGGCAATGCCGATATTGCCATACATTTCATTGAACACCACATCCAAAAAAAGCACATAGAAAGGTATCAGCATCATCAGCATGGAAAGGCCAATCATGATATGCATAGGAAGGCCCACCACGAAGATATTGAGCTGGGGCATGGTACGGGCCAATATCCCCAGTCCCGTATTAGTCAGCAGAATGGAAAAAGTCACGGGCATGGCAATCTTCATGCCCGTCAGGAAAATTCCTGCGGTAAAATCCAAGATTATGATTGGCAGCGACATGCTGGCATCCATGGTCAGGAGCGGCACCCGATGAAAGCTTTCCACCAGGGAGGCAATCACCATGTGATGGCCATTAGTCACCAGAAAGATGATTACGCTCAGATTATAAAGAAAACTTCCGATAAGCGGAATCTGCTGACCGGAAGTTGGATCCATAACGTTTACTATAGCAAACCCCACCTGCATATCCATGATCTTGCCGCCCATGTTAATGGCAGAAAAGCCTATATAGGCCACAAAGCCTATCAGCCAGCCAACGAACATCTCTCCCAGCACTGCCAAAACATACATGGCCACAGTGGCAGGCGGTTCCACAATGCCCAGCTTGTCCACTACAGGAAAAAGCACCAGGGCAAAGGCAAAAGAAGTGCCGGCCCTGAAGTAAATGGGCACGTTCATGCTGCCGAAAAAGGGAGAAATCATGAAAATCCCTGTAATCCTCGTGAGAAGCAGCAGGAATATTGCTGCATGCTCATGGTAAATCTCAAAGAAATCCATCTCACCTTACCCCTTCCGCAGCCTCAGCCGATGTAAAAAGGCAGGTTGACAAAGATATTGGTGACAAATTCCACCATGATGCGCAGCATCCAGGGACCAAAAATAAGAATAGCCACAAACACTGCCACAATCTTGGGGATAAAGGCCAGAGTCTGCTCCTGAATGGAAGTAGTGGCTTGAAAGACACTGACCATAAGGCCGACAATAAGTCCCAATCCCAGCATGGGAGCTGCCACGATGAGAACAACCATCAAAGCCTGCTGTGCAAGCTGGATAACCAAATCCCCGGACATATCGCTCCCCCCTTACTTGAAGCTCATGATAAGGGACTGGATCAGGAGATGCCAGCCATCCACCATGACAAAAAGCAAAATCTTGAAAGGCAGCGAAATCATCACTGGCGGCAGCATCATCATGCCCATGGACATGAGGGTACTGGCCACTATCATGTCAATGACAATGAAGGGAATGTAAATCATGAAGCCCATCTGGAAAGCCGTTTTCAGCTCGCTGATGATAAAGGCGGGAATCAGGGTGAAGGTCGATACATCATCCTGTGAATCAGGACGCGGTGCATCAGCCAGGTTCACAAACAGGGCCAGGTCTGCCTCCCTGGTCTGCTTGAACATGAATACCCGCATGGGCTCCACTACATTCTGCAAAGCCTCTTCCTGGGTAATCTGCCCCGCCAGATATGGCTGCAGCCCCTGCTCATTAGCCTCTCCCCAATAGGGAGCCATGATATAAAAAGTCAAAAACAGAGACAAAGCAATGACCACCTGATTAGGCGGAACATTCTGGGTGGACAGGGCATTGCGGAGAAAACCTATGACCACTACAATCCTCACAAAGGAAGTGGTCATCATGAGAATGGCAGGTGCCAGTGAAACAATGGTCAGCACTGCCATGACCTGCAGGGTAACAGCCACATCCTGAGGACTGTCAGAGGTACCCAGGCCGATATTCACGCTGGGCAGAGGTGCCGCCAATGCTTCAACGGGCTGTCCCAGAATCAGGACCAGTCCCCCAAGCAATCCCAAGGCCTTCAGGCCTCTCACATCTCCCACCCCCAGCTTTTACTAGATATAAGTGCATCATTTGCGAAGGAAAGGCGGTATCTTCTGTGCCAGTCCCGACAGGGAACCCAGTTGCTGGGAGAACATATCCCCGGACAGGCTTATGTCTGAATCCATCCGGCGAAGTTTTTCTATCTCTTCCGAATCTGTGATTTCCCTGAGAAGGGTTATCTCATGCTCCGTAACCCCCAGGAGCAGGAAATATCCTGCCACTTCCACAATGCAGACTGACCTGCCCGGCCCCAGAGGCAGATGGGTCACGATGCGCCCTGCGGAAGTCTTCACAGGCTTCCCAAAATGACCGCCCAGAAATCTGGCTGCCAGATACGCCATACCCACCACGAAGGCAAAAATAACAAAGAGGCTGACCAGATAAGCAGCGGTAGACCACCAAGACATCGCTGCCGGCTGCGGGATACTGGTGTCGTAACCGGACAGATACCCCCCCTGAGCAGCCTCCTCGGCTGCCAGGGCAGGCTCCGTCGCAGCTGCGAACAGCAGCCCCGCCAAACACGCCAGCACATAATATCTCTTGCCCATCAGCCCACTGCTTTGCGGACAGCCTCCAAAACGCGGTCAGCCTGGAACGGCTTGACGATGAAGTCACGCGCACCAGCCTGAATAGCCTCGATAACCATGGCCTGCTGGCCCATTGCACTGCACATGACAATCTTCGCGTTGGGGTCAACCTTTTTGATTTCCTTGACAGCGCTGATGCCGTCCATTTCAGGCATCGTGATGTCCATGGTAACAAGATCCGGCTTCAGTTCCTGGTATTTCTCCAAGGCCTTCATGCCGTTCTCGGCCTCGCCGACGACCTCATAGCCATTCTTAGACAAAATGTCCTTGACCATCATTCTCATGAATGCTGCGTCATCAACGACCAATACTCTTACTGCCATGTTTCATCTCTCCTCACCTTAAAAGAAACTTGGATGTACTTCAAAGCTAGTTTAATTATATAGGAAATTCTGCCTTTAGACAAGGGTCTATCCAAGCCGCACTGCCCTCACGGGGCTTACTGCAGCTTGGCCGCCCTCTCAGCAGGACTTGCTATCTCTGTGATGCGGACACCGAAATTCTCATCGATGACCACCACTTCCCCTTTGGCCAGGAACTTGCCGTTGACCTGGATGTCCACCGGCTCACCAGCCAGCTTGTCCAGCTCCACAATGGAACCGTTGGTAAGTTCCAGCACCTCTTTGATGGACTTGTGGGTCCTGCCCAGCTCAACCGTCACCTTCAGGGGCACATCCAGGATAAGGCCGATATTGGCATCATTTACCTGCACAGGCTCCATATTGAGAGGAACAAAGGCCGCTGGCTGCACTGGCACATTGGCCGCCATCTGCTGCTGGGACATCATGGGAGCGCCATAACCGTAGCCATAACCTCCGCCAGGAGGCATCCCACCGGGTGCCATAGGCGGTGGTGCCGCTGCCATAGCAGGCGGAGCTGCTGCCATAGGCGGTGGTGCTGCCGCCGGAGGCGGAGCTGCTGCCGGGGCAGCTGGCGGCGGTGGAGCAGGTGCCGGCGCAGGTGCCGGATCCACGTTGGCCTCACCATTCATCAGAGACTCTACCATTTCCTTTGCCACATGAACAGGCAGGATCTGCATGATTTCACTATCTATGAGACCATCCACTTCCATGCGGAAGGAAATGCGCACGATGGGGTCATCGTTGCCGATGATTTCCGTGACCTTGTCCTCCGCCCCCAGATCGATAAGATTCACCTTAGGTGGCGAAATATCAATCTTCTTGTTGAACATGGAGGACAGCGACGTGGCCACAGTACCCATCATCTGGTTCATGGACTCGCCCACGGCACTCATCTGTATCTCACCGATATTGGTGTCAGGATTGGTGCCATCGCCTCCCATCATGAGATCTGCTATGATGGCAGCGTCCTGGGCCTGGATAGCCAGCACATTGTTGCCGTCAATGCCTATGGTGTAGCCCACCTCCACAATGAGGTAGGGCATGGGATAATGCTCCTTGATGAGGCTCATGGTGGACACGGACACCGTAGGTGTGGTGATGTTCACCTTGTGGCCCAGCAGCACCGAAAGGGTGGTAGCTGCACTGCCCATGGAGATATTGCCTATCTCCCCCAAAGCGTCTTTCTCTATATCTGACAGCACATCTGCGAACTGAGATGAATCATCAGACCCTGCCTCTGCTGGTCCGCCGCCTCCATCTGCCGACTCTCCCGCTGGTGCATCATCGCCCCCTGCCGGTGGCAAGCCGCCGTTCAAGAGAGCATCTATTTCCTCTTGCGAGATCATATCGTCACTCATTGGCTTCTTCATCTCCTTCGTTCAGGATCTCATCTTCATTGAGTATCCTGGTAATTTGTACCGCCATCTTCTTGCCTGAAGTTCCCGGGCGGCAGAAGAACTTGGCCTTGCGGCCTATCCTGCATTTGAGTTCATCATCCACCTTGGTATCAAGCTGGAGTACATCCCCAAAGCCCAGGGTAAGGAATTCATTGATGGTAATGTTTATATCTCCCATTTCCACCAGGAAGGGCACCCTGGTTCTCTCAATCTTCCGCTGGAGGATTTTCACCTGCTCCGGGTCATCATCCTTGGAAACCGAGGATGCCACCCAGAAAGTAGTTGTGAGCTTGGACATGACAGGTTCCAATACCAGGTATGGTATGCAGATATTCATCATGCCCTCTACCTCCCCCACCTTCATCTGAATGGTGACGATGACCACCATGTCGCTGGGGGGCACAATCTGGGTGAACTGGGGATTGGACTCAGTGGCCTCAAGACTGGGATAGAACTCCACCACATTGGCCCAGGCTTCCTTCAGGTGGGCTGTGGCCTTCTCCACGAAGCGCCTCATGACAGCTTCCTCTATCTCAGTGAGAACACGGGTTTTGATGCCGCTCTTGCCCTCACCGCCAAAGACCCTGTCTATGAAAGCAAAGGCTATTTCCGTGTTCACCTCCATGATGATGTTGCCCTTCAGGGGCGGCACCGCCAGGATGCTGATCACCGAAGGATTGGCCAGAGACTGGACAAATTCCTGGTAAGTCAGCTGCTCCACCGAAGCCACTTCCACATTCACAATGGTGCGAAGATGGGTGGAGAGATAGGTATTAAGAAGCCTTGAGAAACTCTCATGCAGCATGAACAGAGTGCGAATCTGATCCTTGGAAAATTTATCCGGACGCTTGAAGTCATAAGACTTGACTTTTTTCTGTTCTTCGTCTGCCTTGACCTCTTCCGCAGATACTGAACCGTCCGACAAAGCGGACAACAGTTTGTCTATCTCGGATTGGGAAAGTACATCTTCTGCCAATCTTCGCCCTCCTTCCTGCTTTATTTAAGTCAGGTCACTGGAGCAGGAAGCTAGTTATATAGACATCATACACAGAACCTTGCCCTAAACGCTCATTGAGCTCGTCCTTCAGCTTCTTCTTCAGTTCATCCTGCTTGGCAGCGTCAAACTCGTCAAGTTTGGCACTTCTGAGCATCTGCATAGTGGTATCAAGAATCTTGGTCTCAGCCATGGGCTGGAGGACTCCCTCCACGATATTATCCTTCTTGCCAGGATTCATTTCCAGCACGATGCTGGCCTTGAGGAACTTGCCAGCCTTCTGGCCGCCTACATTTACAAGAATTCCCTCCTTGGCATCTCCCAGTTTGATGAAGACTCCCGGGTCATGGTGCTCATTGACTGACTCAGTCTGGGGATTGGACATCATCTTCGTAGTCACGAAGAAGGAAATGCCACCTGCCAGCACAAGGCCTACCAGCACAAGCACTACGACCAATATGATGGGAGATTTCTTTTTTTCTTCTGGCGCAGCTTCTTGTTCTTTTTCTTCGTCAGCCATTTATAAATCCCTCCATTTGAGCACAGCCTGAATATCCATTAGAATTTAAGCGCCTTGCGATACTTCATCACCCGGCGGACGATTTCGTCCATGGGCTCCTCCACAATCAGCTTCTTGCCGTTTAGAAGGGTGATGACTGTGTCCGGCGTCTCTTCCACAGTTTCTATTATTTCGGCATTGAGTACAAATTCTCCTTTTTTATTTGTCTGGGAATTAAATCTTGTGAGTTTTATCATTTTTTGCATCCCCCTGACTTTACGCAATCCCACTGCTCTCCTAAAAGCCCCCTGAGGCTCCTCAGAAATGCTCTTGTCCTGTACTTTTCGTCATAAGCAGGCCATTTCCCTTTTTTTCTTCTCATTTTTCCCATGAAAAAAAGGCAGCCGGCTCTTGCGAGCCTAAAACTGCCCTGCAACCATCTAAAAACATTGTCAGCCGTCGCTTGCTGCTGCCCCCGCCCCTATGCGGGTGATATCGCCTACCTTAACCTGATAGGTCTTGCCACCTTCTTCGGCAATGATAGTGGGACTGCCATCGGAAATGCTGACCCCCGTGACTTTCCCCTCATGCTTCACGGAATCTACCCTCAGATTGCCTTCCTCATCTGTATAGCTGGTGGACTCGCTCCACTGCAAGTCCTGACCAATCATGTGGCTAAGCTGTCCCACCAGCACAGAAGTATCGATGTTGCCCACCAGCTTGGAAACTTCAGACAGTCCGTCTGACACGTTGGTCATCTGCTCAAGGGCAGAGAACTGAGCCAGCTGGGCCAGGTATTCACCGTTATCCTGTGGATCCAGGGGATCCTGATACTGCATCTGGGTCACCAGAAGCTGCAAGAAAGCATCCTTGCCCAAAGCAGAATTATCCTTAACGGTCTGGGCTGCCTTTTCAGCTGCATATTTGGCGGCGTCATAAGTTATGCCATCCACGGTAATGGTATTGAGCGCTGTTGAATCCGACATAATATCCCTCTTCTCTACACGCGGTAATCCACGCCATCATCAGCCACGTTTTCCTGTCCCTGGGCCAGCGCTGCTGCGGCCAAATCATCTGCTTCTTCTGCATAGTCTTCAGGCTTTCTCTCCCCGCTGAATCTTCCCTGGGAGCCCTGCTGCCAGGCCTGCTGTCCCTGTCCCTGAGGCAGCTGCCCATCCGGCAGTCCGGAAAAGACCTCCACGCTGTCCACCTTAAGGCCCTGGTCGCTTAACTCCTGCCGGAGCTGCACAAGGCTGTTTTCGATGATGGTGCGCACCTGGGCATTGTCGCTGTGAAATGATGCTGTCACAGCTCCGCCTTCAGTCACAGAGATCTTCAAGGTGAGGTCACCCAGATGCTCCGGCTTTAAGTGGATCACCATTTCCGTGCTGTCGCCGCTGCGAATCAGCCGGGCCTGCTCCACAATCTGCCTGGGCACCTCAAAGTCTGTCTGGGACTCCGAAGCTGCCTGAGGTGTATCTGCAGGAGCAGCTGCTTCCTGCAGCTGTTGCTGGAAACTGCTTCCCTGCACAGCCCCTGCATTATGCTGCGCAGCCTGAAGAGGAACTGCCCCTTCCTCGTTTTCCACCGGTGCCGCCAGCTGCTGTGCCCTTTCAAAAGACCTGGCACTGTCATCCTGATTCTGCTGGAAGGAACTCTCCCCCTGAGCAGTCTGATTGTGCATTACCCGCAAAGGCTCAAGTTCAGCCTCTGCCTGTTCTGCATGCACCTCACTGCCCAGAAGCACATGCTGCCCCTCCTGTCTCGGCGCCACACTCTCAGCAGCAGAAGATGCCGTCTGCACCTGTGGAATCTCCTGCTGAGACACCTGCTGCGTTGCTTGCTGGAGCTCTGACTGCATTACTTGCGGGGGTACTGGCTGGGCTGCTTGCTGAGGTACCGGCTGCGCTGCTTGCTGGGGCATCTGCTGCGTTGCTTGCTGGGGCGTCTGCTGCGCTGCTTGCTGGGGCATTTGCTGCGCTGCTTGCTGGGGCATCTGCTGCGCTGCTTGC
>NZ_FNWN01000005.1:0-111515 GCF_900108415.1 Selenomonas sp. KH1T6 | reverse complement strand
CTGCTGCGCTGCTTGCTGGGGTAACTGCTGCGTTATTTGCTGAGACACCTGCGAAGCCACTTGCTGGAGCACCTGCGGGATAACCTGCGAGGCAGCTTGAGCAGGCACCTGCTGAGTCATTTGCACAGTCTGACTGGTTTGGCCAACTTGCACAGTCCGGTCCGGCAATGCAGAAGCAATCACCCTCTCAGACTGCTCCATCTGTCCTTGCATCTCAGGCTGGGAAGCCTGCTGCCAGGTTCTTGCGGTCTGTCTCAATGCCAGAGCCAGCGGATCTGTTGGTTCTGCTTCCTGCAATGGCCGACCAAGGATCTGTATATTCTGCCTGTTCTGAACATCTGTGGGCAGCGCCTGCTGCTGAAACATCTTGCCTGGCACTGGTTCAGACTGCTGCCTGCTGACTTCTGCAACGCCTTCTTCCTGTGCCTGAGGCGCCTGCAAGGCAGCTGACAGCCTGCCCCTGGCTTCCTGCCTCTGGCTGGAGGTAAGATCTCCCGAGAGCATGGCCAGAAAATCGCTATTCTTCACTGCCGATTCTTCGCTTTGGGGCAGAAGGCTTCTAAGGTTCTGTCCCGATTTCTCCGGCATGATGTCCTGTGCCTTTATCAAATCTCCACTCAGGGGTGCTTCACTGGAAAATTCTATCACAGCAGCCGGTGCCTCGACAGGCACATCTTCAGATAAAAGCTGCTGCACTGGCAGCACCGCCCCCATAACCAACGAGTGATGGGGTGCGCCTTCCCTGCTGCTGCCGCCATCCCGTGCATCCATATCCTGTGGAGCTTCATCCTTGTCACTTAACGTGATTTCTCCCTGGGCCTCTTGCTGCAGACGACCCAATGCTTCATCGAAATTCCCTTTCGATGTGTCCGGACCCTTGAGAATGCTCCTGCTGCCGCCCTTAGGAGCAGCCCCTGCCTGCATCCCCATGGCCATAACATTTGTGTTAGTCATCCGGCTCACACCTCCTCTCAGATTATGTATCGACAAAAAAGACGGATTCCTTAAGCCTAAAATGGAATCCGTCCCTGAATTTGCCACTTATTTTTCATTTTATTCAGAAGGAGCCTCCCCACTCTTGTTCTCTGCTCCTTCACCCTGACGAGCCTCAAGCTCCAGCTGCTTTTCAATATCCGCAGCAGTCTGGAGATTCTTCTTGGTGCCCTCGTAGATGATCTGGGTCAGGCGGGCAGCCTTGGCCGGCTCAAATTCAGACAGGACTTTGGCTGCCGTGCCCTCATCCATTTTCTGGAGAATGGTCACAGCCAGGTCGTCATCCAGGGCATCAAGAGCCTCTGCCGCATCCTTGGGCTTCATGCCGTTGTACAGCCGGGCCAGCTTTGAAACACGTTTCTTCTCCGCAGCTTCTCTTTGCTGCATCTGTTCCTCTATTTCCTTCCTTGACAAGGTTATTTTCTTGGACTGTTTCTTCTCCTCAGCCTTGGGCTTCACATCCTCCACAGGCTTTTCTTCCATTTCTTCCTGCTCCGGAGGCGGCTTCACGAAATACTGGCCCACCACCGGCAGGTTATAAAGCCCCAGCTTTTCATTCATTTCCGCAGTATCAAAGATGCGCAGATATACCCCCAGGGCAAAGCCGCCTATGACCAGCACCAGGAGCAGGAAAAGCATCAGTATGACCTTGAAGATTTTCTTTCCCCCGCCTTTTTTCTCTGCCATCTTATCTCCTGCCTTCATTCATAGTGTATTTGCTTCAGCGATACAAGTCGAGAACCTTGTCCACGTAATTCTGCGTCTCCGGATAGGGAGGCACCCCGTCGTACTTCTTCACGGCATTAGGGCCTGCATTATAGGCTGCCACAGCCTTCTTAACATCTCCCCCAAAACTGTCCAGCATCTGTCTGAGATATCTGGCTCCCCCTTCGATATTCTGCTGCTTGTCATAGGGATTTACCCCCAGGGAAGCTGCCGTATCAGGCATCAGCTGCATGACGCCTATGGCACCTGCCGGAGATTCCGCCCCCTGATTGCCGCCTGATTCAACCTCTGCCACAGCAGAAACAAGTTTGGGGTCCACCTGATACTTCTCCGAAGCCGCCTTCACCATCTGGCTCAGGGAGGCATCAGAAAGCAGGATTCCCCCGCCTTTGGTATGAGGAGCATAGCCCGTAAGCTTTACCTCTCTGGGAGCCCTGGCTTCCTGCTGCTTTTCCGCGCCTGTCCCAGCACCGGCTGCTTCCACCGCAGCCGCAGCAGCTGCCTCCTCCTTTTGGGCAGCCTGGCCCGGCTTCTCCCCCTTATGCATGGCCTTATTCAGCACATTGTCAAAGTCCAGTCCAGGCACACCGCCTGGAATGCCGAACCTCTCCTGAATATCCGCTATGCGGGCCTGTATATGCCTTACACCTGACAAGTCCATCGAAATCATGAAGCTGCCTCCCTCCGGGCCCTCATAGTAAGCTGCAGTCCCAGTTCATCGAGGAACTTCTGCTCCTCAAACATCACCTGCTCATTGTATTCCCTCAGGCGCTTTTCCTTGAGCTGCTCAATGCTCTTCAGGTAGGTCATGACCTCCATCAGGATCTTGAGCTTCTTCTGCTTCTCCCCCCGTGTCTGGAGAATGATGCCCCTCTGAATCTCTATCTGCTCCCGCTTCCAGGCAAAGAAGCGGTTATAGCTCATAAGCCTGCCAATGGTGACCCGAGTTCCCTCCTGGGAGATATTTTCATAGTCACGCTGGCCCTGCTCCATTTCATTTATAAGGAGTTGGAGCTGTTCCTTCTGTTCCTCCAGCCGCCTGGAAACCTCTGCAAACTTGACCTCAGCATCTTCCTTTTTCATGCGGGTTACTTTCAGCAAAGTCTCCAGCTGGAACTTGAATTTTTTCATGGCACATCACCCTGAGATGCCTGTCAGCTTCTGTTCCGTTACTTCAAAAGAATCAACTTCAAAAATGCCCTGACAGAGAAAATCATTGATGCTGTCAATTTTTTGCACAGCTTCATCTATCTTCTTGCTGGAGCCCTTCACATAAGCCCCGATATGGATGAGGTCCTCTGCCTCCTTGTAGACAGCCATCAGCTGCCGCATGGACTGGGCAGCCTTCAGATGCCTTTCCTCCACCACTTCATTCATGACACGGCTGACGCTGCCCAGGATATCTATAGCGGGGAAGTGGTTCTGGGCAGCAATGGCCCTGGAAAGGACAATATGTCCATCAAGGATGCTTCGCACAGCATCAGCAATGGGCTCATTCATGTCGTCACCATCTACCAGCACTGTGTAGATGCCAGTGATAGAGCCCTTTTCGCTGGTACCCGCCCTCTCCAAAAGTCTTGGCAGCAATGCAAAGACCGAAGGGGTATATCCACGGGTAGCAGGCGGCTCTCCGATGGTCAGCCCCACCTCACGCTGGGCCATGGCGAAGCGGGTGACAGAATCCATCATGAGGATGACCTTGTGGCCCTGGTCGCGGAAATACTCCGCAATGGCCGTGGCGGTCATTGCCCCCTTGATGCGCACCAGGGCAGGTGTATCCGAAGTAGCCACCACCACCACAGAGCGCTTGAGACCTTCCTCCCCCAAATCCCTTTCAATGAAATCGCGCACCTCACGGCCACGCTCTCCCACCAGGGCGATGACGCTGATATCAGCTTCGGTATTTCTTGCAATCATGGAAAGCAGGGTGGACTTGCCCACCCCGGAACCTGCCATGATACCGATGCGCTGGCCTTCCCCCATGGTAATGAGGCCGTCTATGGCCCTGACTCCCACATAAAGACTGTCCTTGATACGGGGACGGGTAAGAGGAGGTGGCGGCGGCGCCTGCAGGGGATACTCCTTCTTCATCAGCAGCGGTCCCTTGCCATCCATGGGATTGCCCAGGCCGTCAAGCACCCGGCCCAAAAGCTCCGGGCCAACTTTCACCTGCAGCATTTTCTGGGCAGATACCACTTCGCAGCCAGGGCCTATGCCCTGCATCTCCCCTACGGGCATCAGCATGACATATCCTTCCCTGAAACCTACTACTTCTGCCGGTATGGGGGGCACATCAGGGAAGTGGGAGCTGACATAGCACAGCTCCCCCACGCTGACGGTGGGCCCCTGTGATTCTATGACCAGGCCGATAACCTGAGTAACCTTGCCTGTGAGCTTCATGCTGTGGCAATCTGCAATGGCTTCCTTGAACTTGGCTATATTGACCTGCACCGGCCCCTGCATGCCCAGCCCCCCTTATACCGAAAATCTACATCTTCACTTCCAGTACTGCCTGGCGGATAAGTTCCATCTGAGTAGCCAGTCTTGCATCCACACTGCCATTGGGCGTCTCCACCAGACAGTCGCCTGGCTTCAGAGCTTCATCGGCATGGATTTCCAGCACAGCATCGCCAGCAGTGATAATCTGCCTGAGCTCATCCCTGGCCATGAGCACAAAATCATAAGAAGCGGGTGGCACACTTACCACCAGCCTCTTTTGGTCATTTACTTTTAGGATAGCTTCTCTCACCAGGGGGAGCACCATCTGAGGCACATCGATGAAGTGCTGCGGCAGCACCTTCTCAACTACCCCCATGGCTATAGCTACCACATCATCCTCGGCTTTCTGCAGGTAGTCAAAGGTGGCTTCCTCTGCATCACGCAGGGTTTTCTCCGCCCTAGCGTTGGCAGCGTTCAGCTCGTCCTGCAGGCTCTGGCGGATTTCCTTCTCACCGTCTTCCCTGCCCTGCTTCAGCCCTTCTTCATAGCCACGGCTTCTGGCCTCTTCCTTTTCAGCCTCTATTTCTGCCCTGGCTTCTTCAATCAGCCGGTCATACTCAGCCTGTCCCTCCTGTTTCAAGAGTGCAGCCTGTTTTTCGGCTTCCTTGACTAATTCCTTAGCCCTTTGCTCCCTGGAAGAGATTTCCTCCAGCATACGGGCCAGAGCCTCCTCATCCACTTCCGGCTCCGCCTCTGCCTCAAAAGGCTTCTTGGGAGCCGTTGGCGCTTCGATGGATCGGGGAGTTTCCTTCCACTGGGCATATTTGATGACCTTAGACAATCATCTCGTCTCCCTGTCCGCGGGAAATCACAATCTCGCCCTTGTCCTCCAGCGCCCTGATGACATTGACGACCTTCTGCTGTGCTTCCTCCACATCCCTGATCTTCACAGGTCCCATGAACTCGATTTCTTCACGCAGCATATCCGCTGCACGCTTGGACATATTCCTGTAAACCTTGTCTGCCACCTCTGCCTGAGTGCCCTTGAGGGCCAGTGACAAATCCTTGGTGTCCACCTCTCTGAGCACCATCTGCAGGGAGCGGTCGTCCAGTTGGACGATATCCTCGAACACGAACATGAGGCGCTTGATGTCCTCGGCCAGTTCCGGATTGTCCACTTCCAAGGTCTCGATAATGGATTTCTCTGTAGTGCGGTCCACCCGGTTGAGGACTTCCACCACAGCCTTGATGCCGCCTGCGGTAGTGAAGTCCTGGGTAACCAGAGCCGACAGCTTCCGTTCCAGCACGCGCTCCACCTCCCTGACAATATCCGGGGACGTGCGGTCCATGACCGCAATGCGCCTGGCCACATCAGCCTGAGATTCTGGCGGCAGGGACCCCAGGATAGTACTGGCCTGATCCGGATCCAGATATGCCATGATAAGGGCAATGGTCTGGGGATGCTCATTCTGAATGAAGTTCATGAGCTGGGACGGGTCAGTCTTCCTAAGGAAATCAAAGGGCCGCACCTGGAGGCTGGTAGTAAGGCGGTTGATGATATCCATGGCCTTGTCGGCCCCCAAGGCCTTCTCCAGCACGTTCTGGGCATATTCCAGACCGCCGCTGGAGATGTAGTCACGGGCCATGGCCATCTGGTAGAATTCGCTGATGACCTCGGCCTTCTGTTCTGCGCTGACCTGCTTATGGTTGGCAATCTCCAGGGTAATCCTTTCAATTTCTTCATCATCCATATGCTGGAACAGCTTGGCCGAGTACTCCGGCCCCAACGCTATAAATAAGATGGCAGCTTTTTCCTGATTGGAAAGTTCGCCTTCATCTTCATCATCATACATACCAGCCATAAGCCATCATTCCTCCGCAAGCCAGGTCTTGATAAGCATAGCAACCTCCGCCGGTTTCTGGTCGATAAGCTGCTGCAGCGTCTGCTTTTCTGAGAGCTGCCTCTGCTCCTCCTCGGTAAGTTCTTCTTCCTCGATTTCTCCTGCTTCCACCAGTGCCGCCCTTTCTGCAGCAATCCGCTTCTCCTCTTCCTCCTGAGCCAGACGGGCAGCTTCTGCAGCTGCTGCCTCCTCCTGCAGCCTCTTGCGGCGCCGCATGTAAAGGGCGAAGGCAATGAGGGCGATGATGAGGAGGGGAATGCCCACCTGCATGTAGAAGATGCGGTCCTGACGGTCCTTCTCAGCCTGTTCGGCAGCAGCCCTGCGGTCTGCGGCCTCGGTGCTGAAGGGCAGGGGCTCCACGGAGATGGTGTCACCGCGCTCGGCATTGATGCCGGCTGCGCTGGACACGCTGCGCATGATGCTCTCCTGCTGAGTGGTATTGATGTCATCATTCACCAGCACCGCCACCGTCAGGCGCTTGATGGAGCCGGGAGAAGCCACTGTGCGCTGCTTCTCTTCATTTATCTCGTAATTTTTCGTGGATTCCTTTTTCTCATAGTTGGCATTGGCCGTGCCTTCCTGGGCTACATAGCCCGGCACATTCGATTCAACGCCGGCAGGGCCTCCCGGATTGTTGGAAGTACCCTCATATGTCTCGTTGATATCCTGTTGGCTGCGGATGATGCCGGATTCGTCCACCACAGGGGTGAAAGTCTGGCGGTCCGTCTGCCTGTCATCGAAGTCAAGCTCCACACTGACCCTGGCAAAAGCCCTGCCTTCGCCCAGGGACTGATCCAAAAGGCTCTGGACATTCTTCTGGATGTTGTCCTGGACCTTCCTGGTCATTTCCAGCTGGGTCATGGTTTTCTGCTTGACGCTCTGCTCTTCATTTTCATCAGGGTCATTGAGAATCTGCCCAGTATCATCCACAATGGTGATATTCTCAGGCTGCAAGCCCTGAATACTATGGGCAGCCAGGTTCACAATGCCCTTGATTTCCTTCTTGGAAAGCTCGATGTTGGGACGGAGCCTCAACATGATGGAAGCCGTGGCAGGCTTCTCATTCTTCTTGTAGAGGCTGTCCTCCGGCAGCACTATGTGCACCCGGGCCTTTTCCACCGCTGCAATCTGCTCGATGGTGCGGGTGAGCTCCCCCTGGAGGGCCTGCAGATAGTTCACCTTGTTCTGGAACTCTGTGACTCCCAGTTTGCTGTCATCAAAGATTTCAAAGCCCTTCTGTCCCCGGGGCAGGCCCTGGGTGGACAGATCAAGCCTTGCATCATGCACATTCTTGGACGGTACAAGGATATTGGTTCCCAGCTTCGTTTCCTGTATCTCATATTCTATTTTGCTTTCTTTAAGCTTTGCTGCCACCTCGCCGGCATCTTTTGTTTCCATGCCTGTAAACAAAGGCACCATATCCGGCTTGCTGCCATACCAGAAACTTATCCCCAGTATGACAAAGAGGAGAGCCAAAGCGGATCCTAACATGATATAACGCTGTCTTTTGGTGAATTTCTCCCACAGCGCCAGATACCGCTCTTTCCAATCTCCCATGGTCTCAATCCCTTCGCGTCATCATTTAAGCCCTATACAAGGTCAAACCTGCATGCGCATGATTTCCTGATAGGCCTGCGTAGCCTTGTTGCGCAGCTGAAGGGTCAGCTGCAGGGCAAGCTCGGCCTTTTGGGCCGCTACTACGACTTGCGATATATCCTCTGCTCTGCCAGCGGCCAGAAGGGCGTTCTGGCGGTCGGATTCTATTTGCAGATTGTTTACCTCTTTCAAGGCCCCCTTCAGGTATTCGGCAAAGCTCTTCACTTCCTCAGGCTTTTCCATTTCCCCTAAATGGCTGGTGGCGTGCATGCTCACCGGTGTCATCTGCAAAGGCTCTATTTCCATAACTATCCCCTCCCCCTTCGGACCTTAGGAACTCTGTTATTTGCTCATATCCAGGGCCTTGCTGTACATGGACTTGGCAGCGTTGATACTGGTAGTATTAGCTTCATAGGCCCGGGAGGCGGTAATCATGTCCACCATCTCCGCCACCACGTTCACATTGGGCCTTTCCACATACCCCTCAGCATTGGCATCCGGGTGGCCGGGGTCATACACCAGGGGTCCCTGTTCATTATCCTCCCTGATCATCACGGCCCTGACGCCTTCGCCGGCTTTCAGCTTGTCCATTGACCTTTCCAGGAAATCATTGAAGGTCTTCTTCCCCGTCCCCCGGGGCTCAAAGACCACGAAGCGGCGGTGGTAAGCTCCTCCCCGCTCCGTCCTGGTGGTGTTGGCATTGGCGATATTGTTGGAAATCACATCCATGCGCAGCCGCTCGGCGGTGAGGCCGGAGGCTGCCGTATCTATCCCCAGGAACATGCTCATGATAGTACCTCTTGCTTTCTTACAGCTTAGTTCTGCCCGCTGGTAATGACGTTCTTCATCTTGGTGACAAAACCTCCCAGCTGGGTTGCCATGGCATTGTAATACAGCTGGTTCTTGGCCATGTTGGCCATTTCCACATCGATGTCCACATTGTTGTGGTCCACTCTCATAGTGGTGGTATCATCGCGCTCTATGACAGGCTGCGCTGCCCCCCGCATAGGAATGGGCAGGTGACGGTCATGGGTGCGGACTATATCCAGCTTTCCCTGCTCGTCGTCAAGATGAAGCTCCTTGGCCAGCAGCTCCTCAAAACGCACATAGCTGCGCTTGAACTTAGGCGTATTGACGTTGGCTATATTGTCGCTGATTACCTCATGCCTCATGGTCGCTGCCTGCATCCCCCGGGACAGGTAGTTCATATTGGGGGAATTGGTGATCTGTTCCAGCATGACAAGCTTCACTTCCTCTCATCTTAGCGCATAAGTGCCCCCATGTATAGACTTCTAAGGATTTATTTTCTACACGATGCCCTTTTATCCTGCCCAAGGCAAGATTTTTTTCCTGTTGATATTTGATTTATCCCTTTTTTGTAAAAAAATAAGGCCATTCTCAAAGAGAACAACCTTAATTCCGTCAATGTTTCAGATAATCCATAGGATAAAGTTCTTTGGCGTGGACGACATCTGCCTCAAACATGCGGTTCCAGGGGAAGCGCACCTCAATCTCCCTGAGGGATTCAAAGGGAGGAAAATTGCTATCCACAAAGCGCTGCATCATGCGGGCGGACCTTTCAGATACTGCCTGGCGCTTGCTGTCCAAACTGCCGTAGACCCCGTCACCCCGCAGCCAGGTGAGCTGGCGGGCAATGGTATTCCTGACATTGGCCTGATAAGCCCAATCATCCAGATAACGGGTCAGCAACAGGTCAGTCACCGCATCTTCCTTCATGTACTTCACCAGCATGCCCTCGCCGATGACAAAGCCTGAGCTGTTGGTAGGAGTGTTCCAGCCTCCATAAGCCTTGATCTTGAAGAGCATATCCTTCTTCCTGAGATTCTCCATAAGGGCGTTGTCAGAGCCGTTGGCATAGGCCACATCAGCTATGGCTACCGGATATCCCTTGCCCACATAGTCACTCACCAGGTCCATGAAGTAGTCAGTGCCCTCCCGGGAACTGCCGTCATTGCTGCGCCAGTTGGCCTCATAAGTCTTGCCATTGGGATTGGTATTGACCACCAGCACCAGGTCAGCTTTCTCCGGGGAACTCACCTGCAAGCCGCCGCTTGCGTTGATGGCAGAATCAATGGAAGCCCCCATGGTTTCGTCAGAATAGGCTGGGATGGTCTTTGCCCCACGGCCCCAGTTGTACCGGACGTAAACAAAGGGAACTTCACGCCTGATGTCATTTACCGCCCGGGCCATGAGCAGCATGCCTATCTCATCAATGCCTGCCATGGCCTGGAACTTCGACCCGTCCAGCTTTCCGGCAGCAGCCAGCAGATGACGGCTTTCCAGATGAGTCTGGGATAAGGGGGCGTTATCATCCCTGCCCAGGACCCAATAATTGAAGGTGTTGTTGCCCGCCAGTTTCATCAGGCTTTCATTGGCAGCGTAATTCTTCTTCCGGCGTCCCAGCCAGTCCTGAAGGTCTTTTTTGGGTATCAGCCGCTCCAGGAATGACACTTCCTTGCGTTCCCGGGAAGTAAGGCCCTCCGTTTCTTCCTTGTCCTTCAGCCCCGTATACCTGAAGATGTCAGCCCCATAACGCCTGTAATAATCCGGTTCCTCATGACCTGAGGCCTCACCATTCCGGGGAGTGCGCATGACGGAACTGAAGACATAGAGCTGCATATTGGGATGATTCGCGCGGAATTCCCTGAAGCGTCTGACTCTGGCCTCCACCTCTGCCTGGGAGTAATTATGCTTGCGGGAGCCCACCAGGCTGCCGTAAAGCATGGCATCGGAGGAAATCACCGCCGCATCTGCTTCCTCGGAATTTTCCTCCAGCCACTTCCAGAGCACTTCCGGATTACCCAGATTGGTGCGATTCCCCAGCTTCTCATCCGGAGGAACCACCACCTGATAGCCAATTTTTTCCACCACTTCCGCCGTCTGCTTGTTGGAAATGGGGCGATTGTCGTGGGGCACATAGATGATCTTGGGCACGGGATTTTGTACTTTCTTCCGCGCCTCGCCTGCCAAAGGCATCAGAAGGAAGGCAACGCCCACCAGCGTTGCCACTGCCTTCATGAAATTTTTCCCTGCTGTATTTCTCATTTTACTTCCCATCATTTCCTGCCTTTATCTCCTCCCCTTTGCCTTTGAGAAGACCCTTCAGGTCATCCTTCACATCATCCGGTATATGCAGTTCCGTCTGGAACTCTATGCCGTTTTCCTTGGGAGTGGCACCTTTTATTTCAATCATATCCAGCAGCCTGTGGCCGTGGAAGCGGGTCTGGCCAAAAGTAGAAGCAGCCAGCACCTGACCGCAGTCCACCTTCACATCATTGTGGCGGATGTCCACAGGCAGATTGTCAAAGGTATCTGCCTTCCCCACCATGCGCTCCACCATGGACAGGGAAACCCGGGAGAAAATCCAGGACATGAGGCCATGGCCCGGCAGCTTCTTCTGCTTGACCTGGTAGACCATATAGGTCTTATCCCCCTGATGAACGAACTCCTTTATCTTTCCGGAGAGCTTCAGTTCTCCCTTCGAAGTGGAAGCCTCGATATCAAGCTTCCCATCATCATGGGAATGAAGAGACAAGCTTTCCAGTCCCTGCTGAGGCTTCTTTTGCAATCCCTGCATGAGGGCTTCATTGATGACCTCATCAGGCACGAAGAGCTTGCCCTCGCTGATTTCCTTCAGACTTTCCCTGGACCAGGTGCCGCGCACCACCTTGAGGGCGGGGCCGTAATCCTGCACCTTTTCCCTGAGTTCTCCCCAATCAATCTTCTGAACCTGCTCCACCCAGGCTGCTGGTAAATCCATTAACTGCCTTCCTCCTTGCTCTCCTTCTTGGCAGCCCGCACATCCTCCCAGAGGTTGCGGGTCTTGTCGTAAAGTTTCGGGTCATTAGACCTGATGTTATTGTCTCCGATAATCCTTGAAAGATACTGGGTTGATTTCTCAATCTCGCCCATGCGGTAATAAATGGCTCCAATGAGGTACATGCAAAGACCGTCTGACATGCCATTCAGAGGATACATTTCCGTAGTGAGGGACTTGTCGTAAAGTTCCGCCGCCCGCCCCAGCATTTCTACCTCGTTCTCACGTTCGCCGGCATCGCGGTAGATCCAGGCCAGCATGAGATAGAGGCCTGCCCGGCGATTCAGGGAAGCCTCCAGCATTTCCGCGTAGAAGATACCCAGCTTGAAGGAAGCCACCGCCTCGGCCTTGCCCCGTTCCTCCATGAATTCCAGCGCCATCCTCTTGTTGGCCAGGAACTCAGCTATCTTTTCCTTGTGCTTGGCAGGCATATTGCCCACAAAGATTTTTTCCTCAGCCGCAAAGCCGCAGTGCTCACAGAACCAGATTTTGTAATAGTAGGGATTGAAGTCTCTATAGTGGACGCACATATCCTCATCAGTGCTGAGGGTAATGAGCCGTGCCTTGGTCTTGGAAACCCGGGTCATCTTGCCACAGATAGGGCATTTTTTCTCCACCACAAAGGTATATTCGCTCATCAAAAGAACCTCCCATCTATTAAATTTTCACCGCCATAATAGCATACCACATATTCATGAAAAATTGAATTAGAGAGCATTAGAGGATTGCTGCTGGCAGCAATCCTCTATCCCTCAAGCCCGGAGCCTGTCAACGCTCATAGCGCACACAGAGTTCTTTGAGCCTTTCTACATCAACTTCCATCAGATAGCCTGGCTTCAGGCACCACTTCCAGTTGAAGCCCACCGTGCCAGGCGTGTTCATGCGGTTGCGCTCATCAAGTCCCAGCAGGTCCTGCATGGGCACCATGGCCAGGCGGGCATCGCTGGCGTAGGCAAACTCCACCAGGCGCTCGCAGATTTCCCTGGGCCTGTCAGGACGTGCCTCCAGAAGGTATGCCACGGCGACTTTCATGGCATCATCAATATCATGGTTGTACCAGCCCACGGTGGTGTTATTGTCGTGGGTGCCGGTGTAGACAATGCTGTTCTCCGGAGCCACAAAGCCAAAGCGGCCCATTTCACCGAAGTGCAGGGTGAAGTGCAGCACCTTCATGCCCGGGAAGTCGCAGGCATCACGCAGGGCCTCCACCTCATCAGTGATAATGCCCAAATCCTCTGCCACGATAGGCATATGGCCCAGGCTGTTTTTGATTTCATCAAAGAAGGGCTTGCAAGGTCCCTTCACCCAACGGCCATTGATGGCAGTTTCCGCCTTGCCATCCACCTCCCAGTATGACTCAAAGCCACGGAAGTGGTCGATGCGCACGATATCCACCAGCCCGTAAAGCTTCCTGAAGCGCTTCTTCCACCAGTCATAATTCTCAGCTTCCATGGCCTGCCAGTTATACTGGGGGTTGCCCCAGAGCTGGCCTGTGGCGCTGAAGTAATCAGGCGGTACTCCCGCCACGGTCTTGGCCGTGCCATCGGGATTCAGGTCAAAGAGCTTCTGGTTGGCCCAGGCATCAGCACTGTCATGGGAAATGAAGATGGGCATATCTCCCATGATGGAGACGCCGTGGTCACGGGCGTAATCATGGAGCTTCTGCCACTGGGTATGGAAAATATACTGCAGGAACTTCTCGTAGCCCACAGTCTCGTGAAGTTTTCCGGCTATGACCTTCATAGCCTGCTTGTCCCTGTGTTTCAGTGTCTTGGGCCAATCAATCCAGGCCGCTCCCTTCTGGTCCTTCTTGATGGCCATGAAGAGGGCATAATCATCCAGCCAGTAGGCCTCCCTCTGGCAGAAAGCTTCATACTCCCCGTCCTTGGCTGCTTCCTTGGCAAACTTGGCATAGGCTTTCTTCAGGCACTTGGCCTTGAAAGCCTGCACCCGCTCAAAGTCCACGAAGGAACTTCCTCCGGCATAAGGTAGCTTGGCCTCGCTGGCGGTAATCCACTTTTTCTCAATGAGCTCGTCGATGTCAATCAGCAAGGGATTGCCTGCAAAAGCCGAGGGTGACTGGTAGGGTGAATAACCAAAGCCCACAGGCCCCAGCGGCAGTATCTGCCAGACAGTCTGGCCTGCTTCATGCAGGAAGTCGATAAACTTGTAAGCCTCCTTGCCAAAATCACCGATGCCATACTTGGACGGCAGGCAGGTGGGATGCAGGAGCACGCCGGCCTGGCGGGGATACTTCCTGACAGGCTTGACCGCTTTGAGCACCAGCGGCTTCAGATCCTGCAGCTTCAGGTGGAGACGTCCCCGCACCACGGTATAGCGCTCCCTGCGTTCCGACAGCACATCCTCCAGTTCCCCGGACACGAAATCGCTGACATCGATATCTATGTGCTCCCACTCTGCATTGCGGTTGAAGGCGATGATGAAGACGCCATCCTCTGCCGGTGCCCCGAACACATCCTTGCCTCCCCGTATGACCCGGGTATAAGCAATGACGTTGCCGGAAGCGTAAAGAGGCAGGATCATCCCTGTCTGCAAAACCTGATTCTCATTGCGCAGCTTGATGAGCTTCCTGTAGAAGTCCTGTATCTCCTCATCTCCCCCGCTCCACTTGTAGGGACGGCGGTTGTAGGGATCCTTGAACCCCTCCATGCCTATCTCATCCCCGTAGTAGATGCAGGGCACCCCGGGATAGGTCATCTGCCAGGCAGCTGCCATGAGGAGCCGTGCCTTGCCCAGGGAATAGTGGACATGATCCATTTTGGCCCGGGACTGCTCGACGGCAGGCATACCGTCATAGTAAGGAGCTTCGCCCAGATAGGTGATGGCCCTGTGCACATCATGGCTGCCAATGAGGTTCATCATGGCGTATAGATTTTCCCTGGGGTAATTCTCAATCATGCTGGTAAGCCTGCGAAGCGCCAGATTTCCGTCCACCCGCCCCATCAGGAAATCGAAGATGATTTCCCGGAAGGGATAGTTCATGGCAGAATCCATTTCCTGACCGCAGAGGTATTCCCTGGGCACCCCATAGGCTACCTTGTGGGAGCAATCCTCCCAGACCTCGCCAATCATCACGGCCTCAGGATTTGTTTTCTTGAGCTCCGCATAGAAGCTCTGGGAGAAAGGCTCCGGCAGCTCGTCGATGACATCAAGGCGCCAGCCCATTACCCCTTCCTTCATCCAGTGATGGAGCACACTGTCCTTGCCTGTGATAATGAAGTCCATATAGGAAGGCGTGGTTTCCTGCACATTGGGCAGGGTATTGAAATCCCACCAGCTGTCATACTCATGGGGCCAGTTGCGGAAGCAGAACCAGTCATAATAGGGCGAATCCTTGGACTGATAAGCCCCCACTGTATCGTATTCACCCTTGCGGTTGAAATAACGACTGTTGCTGCCCGTATGGCTGAAAACACCGTCAATGATGATGCGGATGCCCTTCTCTTTGGCAGCCTCGATGAGATGCCTGAAATCCTCGTTGGTGCCGAGAATCGGATCTACCTTATGATAGTCGCCAGTATCATAGTGATGATTGCTCTCCGACTCAAAGACCGGGTTCATGTAAATGACGGAAATCCCCAGTTCCTTCAGGTAGTCAAGCTTCTCCTCTATGCCCTTGAAATTCCCGCCGAAGAAATCATAGGCCACGATTTCCTTTGTATCCGGATCCTTGTAGTAACATGGCTCGTCTTCCCAGTTGGCATGGTATACCGCCCCCTTCTTGGGGATTAGCTTGTCCCCGTGGCGGTGGAAGCGGTCCGGAAAAATCTGGTACATGACACTGTGCTTGAACCAGTCCGGCGTCTTTGCCCCTTTGTTATAAACCGTGATCTGATAGGAGTAGGGCACCGTGTCATAGACGTCCCCCTTGCCCCCCAGCATCTCCGGATTGTTGCCATAGTAACAGGTACCCTGTGAGGTATTGATAATGAAATAATACCAGAGGAGACAGCCCTTTTCGGGCATTTCCAGCTCTGTGCTGTAGAAATGATCCGCCGAACCCTCTGCATGGTTTTTGTCCTGCAAAGTGACCAGAGTCTCTCCCTTGCGCTCCTGCCACAGGCGCAGCAGCACCTGCTTGATGGCAAGCTCCGTATGTATCCTTATCCCCAGCTTCACCTTGGAACCGGCTTCCGCCGCCCCGATGGTTGAACGATAATAGACGTTATGGGAATTATGCTCGACATTATGCCTATCCAGCATTCTCTCACCCTCCCTTATCTTATCCAGACCTCTGCCAGGTACCTTTATGCGAAAAAGGGCGGCCTGCAGACCGCCCCGTATTTCACTGATTCACTTACTCCGTCTTGCCCCCGGGAGCTTCCTTGGCCAGCAGCTTCTCATAGAGCTGCTTGTATTCCCTGGCCGACTCTGCCCAGCTGTAGTCGGAAGTCATGGCGTTGTTCACGATCTGGCGCCATTCCCCAGGATTCTCATAAGCTGAGAGTGCACGTTTAAGTGAATACATCATTTCATGGGCGTTGTAATCCGAGAAGACAAAACCGTTGCCCTGCTTGGTATATTTATCATAAGGCACTACGGTATCCTTGAGACCGCCCGTTTCACGAACCACCGGAATAGCGCCATAGCGCAGGGCTATGAGCTGGCCAATGCCGCAAGGCTCGTAGTTGGAAGGCATGAGGAAGATATCAGCTGCCGCATAGATGCGCTGAGCCAGCTGGTTGGAGAAATAAATGTTCACGGAAACCTTGTTGGGATAGCGCCATGCCAGCCCCTTGAACCAGTCCTCGTAAACCTTGTCGCCAGTACCCAGAAGCACGAACTGGATATCCTCATGCAGGAGTATCTCATCCATCATGCGCACGATGAGATCCATGCCCTTGGCAGCCACCAGGCGGGAAACAAGTGCTACCATGGGCACCTGACGCTTGTTGGGCAGGCCCAAGAGATTCTGGAGCTCCGTCTTGTTGTCAGCCTTGCGGGAAGGATCCTCCACATCGTAAGTCTCAAAGAGATTCTTGTCCGTGCGGGGATTGTAAGTATCATAGTCAAGGCCATTGACGATGCCAAAGAGGTCATCCTTGCGGCTGCGCAGCAGGCCGTCCAGATGCTCGCCAAAATAGCCGTACTGGATTTCCTGGGCATAAGTCTTGCTGACGGTGGAAATGAAGTCGGAATAAATGATGCCGCCCTTCATGAAGTTCACCGCATCGTAGAACTCCAGGTCGCCATTGTTGAAATACTTCCAGTCCAGCGCCAGCACATCGGCCATGACATCCTTGGGGAAGACACCCTGATACTTCAGGTTGTGGATAGTGTAGAGGGTGCGAATCCTCTCATAGCGCTCATCATCCTTATGCTCCAGCTTCAGGAACACGCTGATAAGGCCTGCGTGCCAGTCATTGCTGTGGATGATGTCCGGCCAGAAATCCATGGCAGGCAGGAGGCAGAGCACCGCACGGCAGAAGAAGGAGAACCTTTCTGCATCATCATCGTATCCATAGAAGCCTTCCCGGTTGTAGTATTCCTCATTATCCACAAAATAATAGGTAACACCCTCGTATTCCAGCTTCTCCAGGCCCACGAACTTCGTGCGCCAGGCCACGTTTATCTCGCCATCATAGACATGTTCCATCTTGGAGCGGTATTCCTCGGGGATTTTGCCAAACTTGGGCATAATGACCCGGACATCAACTCCCTCCAGGCGCAGAGCCTTGGGAAGGGAACCTGCCACATCAGCCAATCCGCCGGTTTTAGCAAAAGGCACCGCTTCCGATGCTACATACAGTACATTCATGCCTTGTGTCCTCCTTTTATGGTAAACCTTGGTATAATTTATTTTTTCATCAAGCACTCTTTATCTTCTTGCCGCCGCTTTCTTTCCGGGCAGCTTCGGTGGAAACCTTGACGGCTTCCTTATCTTCCCGTCCCTTCACTTCTGTGACCCGCTCTATTTCCGGAGCTATGTAGCCCGCTCCGGCCTGGCCCTTGACCCTGAGGAAAATCGCAGCCAAAGGCGGCAGAGTCAAAGTGATGGACTGCTCACGTCCGTGCCAGGGCACATCCTCTGTCTGAAGGTCACCGGCATTTCTCACACCGCTGCCTCCATACCCCTTGTCATCGGAGTTGAATACCTCTACATAAATTCCCTTGGAAGGCACCCCCACCCGGTAACTCTCACGGAGTTCAGGGGTGAAATTGCAGAGCACGATAATGAAGTCGTTGCTATCCTTGGCCTTGCGGATAAAGGAAATGACGCTGTTCTCATTGTCATCGCAGTCAATCCACTTGAAGCCTTCCCAATCAAAGTCCACCTGCCAGAGTGCCTTGGTATCACAGTAGAACTTGTTGAGGGTCCTGGAATAAGTCTGCATGGCTTCGTGCATGGGATACTTCTGCACCAGATGCCAGTCCAATTCCTCATCATAGTTCCATTCGATGAACTGGCCGAACTCGCCCCCCATGAAGAGCAGCTTCTTGCCGGGGTGGGCAATCCAGTAGCCAAAGAAAACTCTGAGGCCCGCAAACTTCTGCCAGTAATCCCCGGGCATCTTGGAAATCAGCGAGCACTTGCCATGCACAACCTCATCATGGGACAGGGGCAGCACGAAATTCTCCGAAAAGGCATACATGAAGGAAAAAGTCACCTTGTCATGGTTCCACTTGCGGTAGATAGGGTCCAGACTGACATACCTGAGCATATCGTTCATCCAGCCCATGTTCCACTTGTAGTTGAAGCCCATGCCTCCCATGTAGACAGGCTTGGAAATATTTGGCCAGGCCGTGGACTCCTCAGCAATCATGAGGGCCTGGGGGTGATATTTGAAGATGGCTTCATTGAGCTTCTTCAAAAAATCCATGGCTTCAAGATTGCCGGTGTCTCCGTACTTATTGGGCTGCCATTCCCCTTCCTTCCTGCCGTAGTCCAGATAGAGCATATTGGCCACCGCGTCTATGCGCAGGCCGTCAATATGGAATTCCTCAAACCAGAACATGGCATTGGAAATCAGGAAGCTCTGTACCTCCGTGCGGCCGTAGTCAAAATTGGTAGTGCCCCACTCCCAGTTCTCAGCCAGCTGTTCATTGTCAGACTCGTAGAGATTCATGCCATCAAAGTGCCTGAGTCCCTGCTCGTCCTTGCAGAAATGGCCGGGCACCCAGTCCATGATGATGCCGATGCCATGCTGGTGGGCCTTGTCCACCAGGTACCGGAAATCATCAGGTGTGCCATAGCGGCTGGTCACCGCATAGTAACCTGTGGCCTGATAGCCCCAGGAGCCGTCAAAAGGATGCTCGCAAAGGGGCATGAACTCAATGTGTGTATAGTGCATATCGCGCACATACTCAATGAGCTCATCTGCCATCTCCCGGTAGGAGAGGTACTCCCCGTCCTCCCGGCGCCGCCAGGAACCGGCGTGAACCTCATAGGTCAGCATGGGGCGGCTGTAAGAAGACTCATTTTTCTTCTGCTCCTGCCACTCCCCATCCTGCCAGTCGTAGTGGCTCATATCATACAGGCGGGAAGCTGTCCGGGGTTTCTTTTCCGCATAGAAGCCGTAGGGGTCGGCCTTCATGATATGAGGTCCCCCCCACTGCGGCTCTATGGCGTACTTGTAAATGCCGCCTTCAGACAGCCCTGCTATGAAGACTTGCCAGATTTCCCCGTCCCCCACTTTTTCCATGTGGTTCACCCGGGTATCCCAGCCGTTGAAATCCCCCACCACACTGACTGATTTGGCATGGGGAGCCCAGAGGGCAAAGCGCACTCCGGCCTTCCCCTCCCGGGTCTCAAAGTGAGCCCCCAGCATCTCATAAGCATGATAGTTGGTTCCCTGATGGAACAGGTACAGGTCAAACTCGCTGAGTTCGGAAGTCTTCACGGATAATCCCCCTTGTATGGACCGGCTAACCTTGGCATCAGTTGATCATGCAGGGCTTCACGCGCCAGATTTCATTGGCGTACTCGTCAATGGTGCGGTCAGAGGAGAACCTGCCGGAGTTGGCGATATTCACCGCCGAGGACTTCAGCCAGTCAAAGCGCTGCTCATAGCGGCGCATAGCTTCCTCATGTGCCTCGCTGTAGGCGCAGAAATCCTTCATGATGAAGAATTCATCATTGCTGTGCAGGATATAGTCATAGAGGGAACGGAAGTCGCCATACCTGCCGTCCACCAGCTGATTCATGACATTGCGCACAGTTTCATTGTGGTTGAACTCATCCCAGGCGGAATAGCTGCCGTTGGCATAGTAAGCCAGCACTTCCTCAGCCCTGAGGCCGAAGAGGATGAAGTGGTCATCACCGCCCACCGCTTCGCGGATTTCCACGTTGGCCCCGTCCAGGGTGCCCAAGGTAACAGCGCCATTCATCATGAACTTCATGTTGCCTGTGCCGGAAGCTTCCTTGGAAGCCGTAGAGATCTGCTCGCTGATCTCGGCAGCAGGATAGACAATCTCGCCCAAAGACACGCCGAAATTCTCAATAAAGGCCACCTTCAGCCTGTCGCGGGTAACAGGGTCGTTGTTGATCCTTGCCCCTACGGCGTTGATGAGCCTGATGGTTTCCTTGGCAATGAAGTAGCCGGGAGCCGCCTTGCCGCCAAAGAAATAGGTGGTGGGCACCATATCATAGGTGGTGTCATTCTTCAAGCGCTCATACTGATACATGATATGCAGGATATTCATGAGCTGGCGCTTGTAAGAATGGATGCGCTTCACCTGGATATCGAAAATGGAATTGGGATCCAGGATCAGGCCGTTGTTGTGCTCTTTGATGTAGTCAGCCAGCCTCTTCTTCCTGATGGTCTTGATATCCCCCAGCTTGGTGAGGAAAGGCTTGTCCTCCACATAGTCGTTCAAAAGGTCCAACTGCTCCGGATAACGGTGCCAGCGACGGCTGCCGATGGTCTCATCTATGAGGTCAGACAGCTCCGGATTTGCCCCCATCAGCCAGCGGCGGTGGGTGATGCCGTTGGTCTTGTTGTTGAACATGCGGGGATAGAGCTCATAGAAATCGCGCAGAGTGGTGTTCTGGAGAATCATGGAGTGGATCTCCGCCACGCCGTTGACGCTGTGGGAGCCGATGATGGCAAGTCTTGCCATGTGCACCATACCACCCTCGATGATGGAGATAGCCCGGACCTTGTTGTCATCGCCGGGATAGCGCTTGCGCACGAAGTTCAGATGGCGATGGTTGATCTCCTCGATGATCATGTAGATGCGGGGCAACAGTTCCTTGAACATATCCACCGGCCAGGTTTCCAGCGCTTCGGGCAGGATAGTGTGGTTGGTGTAAGCCACGGTGTTCCGCACCATTGCCCAGGCTTCATCCCATTCCATCTTCTCCTCATCCACAAAGATGCGCATGAGTTCTGCCACAATGAGAGCCGGATGGGTATCATTGATATGCAGGGCGATCTTCTGGGGGAAGTTGCTGAGAGCCGAACCCGTTTTCTTATAGTGGCGGACAATGCTCTGCACCCCTGCAGACACCAGGAAGTACTCCTGGATCAGGCGACGCTGGCGGCCTTCATAGCTGCTGTCATCCGGATACAGATAGCGGGTTATATTCTCTACGAAATGCCTGTACTGCTCCTTCTGCTGCAGCTGTTCATGGGTGATGAAGCCGTAATCTGAGAAGTCGCGGTTTACTTCTGCGTTCCAGAGGCGCAGGTTGTTCACCGTATTGTTATGGTAGCCTACCACAGGAACATCATAGGGCACAGCCATGACCGTGGTGGGGTTCTCATACACCAGCTCCAGCTCGCCATTGCCCAGGTCCTTCATATAGGCATTGCCGAAGAACTTCACATCGATAGCCTTATCAGCCTTGCGGTACTCCCAGGCAAAGCCGTTCTTCAGCCAGTTGTCAGGAATCTCTGCCTGCTGGCCGTCAATTATCTTCTGCTCGAAAAGGCCGAACTGATAGTGCAGGCTGCAGCCGTGGCCTGCCAGGCGGTGAGCTGCCATGGAATCTATGAAGCAGGCCGCCAGACGCCCGAGGCCGCCATTGCCCAGACCTGCATCCGGCTCTTCTTCGTAAATCTCAGAAAGCTCCAGCTTGAAATCGTCCTGGAGCACCTCCTGCACCGCCTCCTCAATACCCAGATTGATGAGGTTGGACTTCAGGAGACGGCCCAGCAGGAACTCGATGGAGAAGTAATAAACCTGCTTTTCCTGACGCTCGTCATAAGTGCGATTGGTCTTGATCCAGTTGTCGGAAATGTACTGCTTGGCAACAGAGGCCACAGTCTGGTAAATCTCATTCTTGGTCAGATCATGGAGCTCACGCCCCCACATGATGTGCACCGTGGTTATGAAACGCGTCTTGAGCTCGTTCTTCAGCTTTTCATAAGCCTTATCCTTGACCTTATTGCCTTTCTTTTCCTTTGCCAACAAAAACACTCTCCTTCGGTGTAACTAAAACCAGGCCATATTCATCCTCTGGGAAAGCCTCGTGCGAAATTTCGCACAGCTTGAGTGCGTGAAAAAGCCCATCAGCCGCTTTCCGGCTTGCTGGACTTTCACTGCACAATATAAAGAGCCGTCATAAAGGGCCCCGCCAAAAGCAGGCTGGAACCTCTTTACAACGGCTTGCCTTATCTTTAGATAACTACATTCTTGGTGACGATGAGGGGATAATTGGGGGCTCCCTTGAGCCACTTGTCCTTGGTGATGACCACATTCTTGTCGCAGATGACATTCTCGATAAGAGAACCTTCCTGAATGTCGCATTTCTGCATGATGATGGAATTCTTGATCTTCACGCCCTTGGCAATCTTGACGCCGCGGAAGATGATGGAGTTCTCCACCTCGCCGCGAATCTCGCAGCCATTGGCAATGAGGGAATTCTTCACATCAGCGCTCTCCTTGTACTGGACAGGCACTTCATCCTTCACCTTGGTGTAGATGGAATTGCGGCCCATAAAGAGCTCTTCCCAGTTCTCCGGCTCCAGGAGGTCCATATTGGCCTTGTAGAAAGCCGTGGTGGAATCCACATGAGCTACATAGCCATCATGCTCGCAGGCATAGATGTTGTACTCGGAAGCCCTGCGGATAAGGCCATCCATCATGAGGTCCTGGCCGCCATGTTCGAAGGTATAGCGCACCATCTCGGCGAAAATGCGCTTCTCCATGAGGTAGACGCTCATGGCCACCTTGGAGCCGTCATAGACAGCCTGCTTCTCAGAGATATCCTCCACCAGGCCGTTCTCCGCCGTCTCAATGACCACGTTGCGGCCCGGGGTCTCATGGGTGGAAGTATAGTAAACCATGGTGATGTCAGCATCCGTATTCTGATGGAAACGGAGGAGCTGGCTGAAGTCAACATTGTAAACAAAACTGCCGCTGGTCAGAAGCACATACTTCTGGGAGCTGTGTTCAAAGAAATCCAGATTGTGGTAAAAGTTCTTGAGATCGCCTTTGCGTGTTGCTATTGCTTCATCATGTGGGGCAGGGAGATAAAATAGTCCATCATGGCGGCGGGCCAGATCCCAATCCTTGCCGGACCTCAGATGGTCAAGCACGGAGCGGGGCTTATCCGGCAACATGACACCGACATTCTGGATGCCGGAGTTCACCATGCTGGAAAGCGTGAAATCAATCAAGCGGTAACGACCTGCAAAAGGCAATGACTCAACAGCACGACGGTCTGTAAGTTCGCGAATCAGCTTGTTCTCTTCCTGAAGATTGATAATCCCCATTACTGTTTTCAATTTTTATTCACTCCGATCTCATGGTCTTCCTGTGTGAGAAGGCTCAGCCTGCCTGCTTGCCGCTGGCAGCTGCCTCAACCGTCTCGCCCTCAGCCACAACCGTGATGGCACCCAGCTCGCCCGTGACCTTTGCACCTTCGGCAATCTCACAGTTCTGAGCCACAATGGCGTAATCCACCACAGCGCCGTCCTTGATGACGGTGGAGGGCATGATGACAGAATTGGTGACCTTGGCTCCCTTGCCAATGCGGACTCCGGGGAAGATGATTGAGTTCTCCACCTCGCCCAGAATCATGGAGCCTTCGCTTACCATAGCCTTCTTGATCTTGGCATCCTTGCCGATATAATGAGGCGGGAAGGGCTGGTTGGAAGAATAAATCTTCCAGTCGCCATTGAGCTCAAACGGTGGCTTGTCCTGCAGAAGGTCCATATTAGCCTGCCAGAGGCTCTCAATGGTTCCCACATCCTTCCAGTAGCCATCAAAAGCGTACGAATAGAGACGGCCCTTGTCGGCGAGCATCTTCGGAATGATGTTCTTGCCGAAGTCATGAGCGGAAGTCTCATCCTTGGCATCTTCTTCAAGGTACTTCTTGAGGTAGCTCTTGTTGAAGATGTAGATGCCCATGGAAGCAAGGTTGCTCTTGGGCTTAGCCGGCTTCTCCTCGAATTCGAGGATGCGGCCGGACTTGTCCGTGTTCATAATGCCGAAGCGGGGAGCCTCATCCCAAGGAACCTCGAAGACACCGATAGTGGCTTCTGCCTTGTTCATCTTATGGGATTCCAGCATCCAGGAATAATCCATGGTGTAAATGTGGTCACCGGACAGAATGAGCACATACTCAGGATCTGCCAGGTCAATGAAGTTCAGGTTCTGGTAGATGGCATCTGCCGTACCCTGATACCAGTCTGCTCCCTTTTCGCGGGCATAGGGAGGCAGGATGAAGATGCCGCCGTCACTCTTATCCAGGTCCCAGGCACTGCCGGAAGCCAGGTAGTTGTGCAGCTCCAGCGGACGGTACTGAGTCAGCACGCCCACCTTATCGATTCCCGAGTTAGCACAGTTGCTCAGCGGAAAATCGATAATACGATATTTGCCGCCAAAAGGCACGGCCGGCTTGGCGATTTTCTTCGTCAAAGCCCCCAGGCGGCTGCCCTGGCCGCCTGCTAGAATCATTGCTAAGCATTCTGTCTTTCTCATAAAAAATCCCCCTTGGATATCTTGTGACGACTGGCTCCCCATTTTGACCAATTCGCCTTTATACTTCTATAATAACAGAAAACTCTCTGTTAGTATACATAATTTACACAACTAAAGCATTGTATACAGTATTTAATTTTAAATTGTAATCCTTTTGCGTATATCAGCCGATAATCCAAGGTTTTCCTTAGCCCTAAATTACGAGATAACAGCTTTACTGCATAAATACTTATTCTAGCTTCGGCAGGAATCTCCTGCCTTCTGAAGAAATTTTTTCGCATTTTTTTCCATTCTGCCACTATCAAACAACTGATTGGAAAAAAAGCTATTTTTTGACAATTATGCCATCAAAGAAATATCCATATCAGGATTCCCCAGCCCAGTGCCAGACTGAATCCCTTCAAAAAGTTGGCAAGAAAAGTTCCCCGCTTCCCTCCCAGGCCCCTGGCCAGAGGATGGAGCAAATAAAGCAATACCGCCAGAGAAAAAAGAAAGAGCTGCAAGTCCTCCGACCAGAGGGCATAGCAGGCAGCCGCAGCCGCAAGAAAAGTGCCTGCTCCTTTTCCGATGGAAAACCTGCCTTTTTCCTGCTTGTCCCCTTCCTCCCTGTCATGCCAGAGAGCCCGGGAGACATGCTCGCCAAACTCGTCCTTTTCATCCTCATGGGCAAACCATCTGTAGCGCATCAGGAAGCACCTCCAAAGTACACCTTCCTGGCCTCTGCAATTAGCTCCGGCAGCTGCCTGTAAAGGTTCCTGCCCGGACAAGCGGTAGAATTGAAATCCCGGTGACCGAAGATGGTATCTCCTCCCGGCTCCAGGCCGTAATTCTTGCAGAGGGCCGCCAACAGCTTCGCAGCCGAATCAAGCTGCGCCGCCTCTGGCTCCGCTTCCTCAAAATTGCCTACTATATTCACCCCCACTGTATGCCAGTTCTCCCCGTAGCAATGGGCTCCCACCGTATCCCGGGGGCGTCCCTGCTCAATGGTTCCATCCTTGCGAATCAGATAATGGTAGCCTATGCCGGACCATCCCTGAGCCTGATGCCACCCATGCACTGTAGCGGCAGAAACATCCTTGTCAGTGTTGCCGATATGGTGAATGACTATGGCATCTGTCTGCTCGCGATTCTCCAGCGAACCGAATTGCAGATAGGTTGGCTTGATGCGAAGCCCCAGCCATGGGTTCCTGGCCTGCCAGGCAGCTTCCACGCTTCCCATGGCCCCTGGCAGCAATAGGCCGCCCAGGGTGAAAAATGTAATGTTTTTCAGGAATTCTCTACGCTTCATTATCAACCGCCTATCAACGAACAGATATATTATAGGCAAAATCAAGCAAAAAATCTAGTGAAAAAAGTCATATTCTTGACGTTTTTTCCGAAAGAATTTCTATGTGCGTATAAACTTTTTCTAATTTATTCTTTTGCCCCTCTCCCCTTTCAAATAGGAGAAAGCTGCCAGCCTCCCCTGCCGTCCAGCAGGAGTTTTTCCTCATGCTGCCTGAGCAAAGTGGAGCGGTGGCCTACGCTCATTATGCCCAAATCGGGCAGCTCATCTTTCAAAAGGTCATACATTTCCTGCTCCCTGTCCTCGTCAAGAGCAGAAGTAGCCTCGTCAAGGAAGACCCACAGGGGCTTTGCCAGGAGCACCCGGGCAAAGGCCAGCCGCTGCTGCTCACCCAGAGAGAGTATGCGGCTCCAGTCATCTGTCTCCCCAAGTTTTCCAGCCAGCGCAGCAAGGCCCACCTTCTCCAGCACCCGCTGCAGCGTATCCCTGTCAGCCGTCACTTCCCCAGGGTAAGAAAGAGCCTGTTCCAGGCTGCCCAGGGGCAGATAGGGACGCTGGGGCAGGAAAAGCACCTTATCCGCAGGCAGGGAAAGCGCCCCTGTACCATAGGGCCAGATGCCCGCCAGGGTGCGCAGGAGAGTGCTCTTGCCGCAGCCGGAGCTGCCCATGACCAACACCCGGCTGCCGGCAGCAAAGTCCGCCCCCAGCTCCTGCACCAGCTGCCTGCCATCCGGCAGGGCCACCGTCAGCTCTTTGAGAGCCAGCATCTCTCCGCCGCTTTCCTGGCGCCTGACACCGTTCTCCACCGCCGCCACTTCTTCCATGTGGCGGCTGAAGGTACCCAGACGGCGAATGACCGCCGCCAACTGTGCGATGCTGTCATAAGAGGTGACAAAATAGGAAAGGGCATCCTGCACACGGCCAAAAGCAGACAAAGTCTGCATGAAGCCGCCCAAAGCGATGGTACCTGCAAAATACTGGGGAGCCGCCATCACAATGGGCACGATGATGGCCAGCTGGGCATAGCCGTTGATGTAAAAGTTCAACAGCTTCGTCTGGCGCATGAGCTGCCAGAAATTGCCGATGACCTTGCCAAACCTCTCCCGGAACCCCGCCCCCTCGGGAGTTTCCCCACGGTAGAAAGCAATGCTCTCGCTGTTTTCCCGCACTCTCATCATGTTGAAGCGGAAGTCTGCCTCATAGCGCTGCTGGTCAAAATCCAGGCCGATGAGCTTCCTGCCCACCAGATGAGCAGCCCCGGTGCCCAAAACAGAATATATCAGGGAGAACCAGAACATATAGCCATAGATGACGAACTCATGCCCGCCAAAGGGTACCGTGAGGGCTCCGGAAAGGTTCCAGAGCACCACCGAGAAAGCCCCCAGAGTGGTGAGTTCCTTCAAGAGGTCCACGAAGAGCTGCAGGGAAAGGCTGACAAACTGATTGATATCCTCGCTGATTCGCTGGTCAGGGTTGTCCGTGTCACTGCCCAGCACCTGCAGGCGGTAGTAGGACTGGTCTGCCAGCCAGGCGGTGAGATACCTGTCCGTCATCCAGCTGCGCCACTTGATCTGCAGCATCTGCCTGATGTAAATAGCGTACACCGCAATGATGATGTAGAGCATAGCCAGGCCGGTAAACTGCCCCACCAGCGGCAGGAAACTATCCTCATCATAGCCCTGCAGGGCATTGTAGAAGGTGTTGTACCAGTCGTTGAGCAGCACCAGCAGATACACGGCGGCCAGGTTCAGGGCAATGACCACCCCCAGAAGCCCTATAGCCTTCCACTTCTCCTCCGACTTCCAGTACCCCCGGCACAAATGCCAGAAGGTCTTGAAATAGCTGATTTTTTCCCTAGCCACGAACATCCACTCCTTACCCTTTTCCCGCCTTTATGATAGAATATCTATTGTAACATCTATCCTCCAAGGAGGTTTTTATGATTATCTACTCTTTAGGGGCCATTGCCCTTGTACTTCTTTTCATCTTATACAAGAAAACCCGCAGCCGCAAGGCCTTCTACGGCTTCACCCTTACCATCGGACTGGCAGGAGCCATTGCCTACTTCGCCTGGCCTGCCGCCCAATCTCCCCAGGAGGGCATCACTGACGAGCAGCGCTATGCCGTCATGCAGGAGCAGCAAGTCTTTGCCGCCTGGTACGAAGACTACCAGAAGGACCTCAACGAGCTGGACCGGAACTGGCAGTGGTACCACCACATCCTGGAAAGCTTCAAAGAAGACAACATCAGCCTGCAAACCACCTACGCCCTCCTGAAGCAGCTGGAGCTGGACAGCAACCAGCTGAAAGAGCGCATGGCTGCCCGCAAGGTGCCCCTGGAGCTTTCCGACTACACCTACGACCAGACAGCCCAGCTCCTGTCCAAGACAAATGACTACATAGGAGCTCAATGCCGTGCCATCTCACTCACCCGGGCCGCAGCTGACCCTGCCCTGATGCCCGCTGCCGAGCAGCCTCAGCAGAGCCAGCTCCTGCAGACGGTGATGATACGTGAATCCCCGGTGAAGCTCTTCATCGCCGATGAAATCGAAGCCATCAGGCACCAGCTGGAACTGCCCAAAGAAAAGACTCCCCTGCCAGAAGAAACTGCCCAGCCTTCCCCTTGAAGGAAAATCAAAAAACTGCCGGTCCGTGCCCCAACGAGCACAGGCCGGCAGTTTTCTTCATCTCATTTATCTTGCCATGGCCGCACGCCGTGCCCTCAAACGGGCTCTCAGGCGATACCAGGCCATAGGCAGCAGTAGCATGGGCACACCGGCGTAAAGGGCTTCACGCAAATCGGGGGTGAAGGCCATCACCGCCAGGCAGAAAACCTGGGCCCAGATGCCGAAATAGGTCACATAGGGGAACAGGGGCATTTTATACGCCAGCTTCTCCACCTCTCCTGCTGCCTCCAGCGCCCTGCGGCGCCTGAGCTGGCTCCAGCAGATGGAAATCCAGGCAATGGCTCCCGTGAAGCCCGACACTGCCAAGAGATAAGTGTAGAGAGCGGAATCGGGATTGAAAGCGTACAGGAGGATTACCAGCCAGCAGGTGCAGATGGAAAGCACGATGGCATGGGAAGGCATCCCCTTCCTGCTGATATGGGACAGGGACTTGGGTGCCATATCCATCTTGCCCAGGGCGTACAGGGCGCGGGCGGCCCCGTACAGACCGGAATTGGAGCAGGAAATGGCAGCCGTGAGTATTACCATGGCAAAGAGAGCCGCAAAGCCGTTCAGCCCGTACTCAGACATGGCCGCCGCAAAGACGCTTTCCTCCAGGGTTGCCTTATCCCAGGGCAGGATGCTGATCAGCAGGGTAATGGGAATGATATAGAGGGCAATGATGCGCCAGGTCACATTCCGCACCGCAATGGGAATGCTCTTTTCAGGACGTTCGCACTCCCCGGCTGCCAAGCCGATGATTTCCGTACCCTGGAAGTTCACCAGGATAATCACCATGGTCATGACGATAGCCCAGTAGCCATTAGGGGCAAAACCGCCGCTGCCCAAAAGCACCAGTGAGCCGATATAACCCTGGTCGCCAATCAGCCCCAGGCAGATAAGGCCTGCCACAATGCTGAACGCCACCAATGCCACTATCTTGATGAGGGAAAGCCAGAATTCGCTTTCACCGAACTTGTCCACATGAAAGAGGTTCACGGCAGTAACAATCAAACCAAAGAGTACCGCCCACCAGAGCTGACTGATCTGAGGCAGGAAATTCTCCATGATGATGCCCGCCGCAATCATCTCCGAAGGGACGTAGGAAACCCAGGTAAGCCAGTAAGCCCAGCCCACCCCACAGGCCCAGGTTGGGGAAATATTGTCCCGGGCGTAGTTTACGAAGGAACCGGAAATGGGTTTTTCCACTGCCAGCTCCGCCAGGCACAGCATGACGCACAGCACGATGAGCCCTCCCAAAAGATAGGCAAGTATCGCTGCCGGGCCAGCCTGCTCCAGCACATACCCTGTGCCGAGGAAGTAACCGCTGCCGATGACTCCCCCCAGGGAAATCAGCTGCAGATGGCGGTTCTTCAGCCCTCTGTTCATTTTCGACTCGTTCATGGCCTCATTAACACAACCTTTCCAGCCCCGCTGCTGTAATGCGTCTTGCATACCAGAAAATCCTGGTCATCCGCGGGACTTAAAATAGCAATTGACTGCTTCCCTAAAGAATACTACAAACAGCTTCCAAATACTATAGTTTTGAAAAATTTTATCGCTGCATTTTTCTGTGGCAAAAATTGTTCCCATGGGGTATGATACCAATATACTTTCCCAGAACAGGAGGCCTATATGGAAACTTACCGCACCATTGAAGAAACAGACGAGAGCCTTGAGACTCTCTATGAGATACAGAAATCAAAATTCATCACCCACCTGCGCCATGTGGACAGCGAAGAAGAGGCCCGGGACTTCATCCAGGCCATGAAGAAGCGCTACTATGACGCCCGGCACAACTGCTCCGCCTATATCCTGGGGGAGCGGGGGGACAAGCAGAAGTCAAACGATGACGGCGAACCCGGAGGCACTGCGGGGGCCCCCATACTGGAAGCCATCAAGCAGAATGGCCTCACGGACCTTGTGGTGGTGGTCACCCGCTACTTCGGCGGCATCAAGCTGGGAGCAGGAGGGCTGATCCGCGCCTACAGCCATGCTGCCGTCCTGGGACTGGAAGCCGCCACCAAGCTGGAGATAACTCCCTTCCAGGAAATCAACGTGACCCTGAGCTACGACCTGCTGGCCACCGTCGAGAATTACCTGAGGAAAGAATCAATCCGCACTGGCGAGACGGAATATGCAGAGAACGTGACCATCCCCCTGCTGCTCTCCCCCGGCGAAGTCGAACAGCGCCTGACCGAACTCACCGACCTGACCTCCGCCAGATTCACGCACAAAAAAGGCAGGCTCATAAGCCTGCCTATCAAGATACCAAAGTAAGCGAGTGGCCGATGTTGTGCCAAAAGCGCAGCGTGTGAAAAATTGCGAAGCAATTTTTCAAGCGAAGCGTTGGCATGACATCGGCCACCCGCGTCTTTTCATGGCCTTACTTAGTTATGTTCTTCCCGAACCACTTCTCGGAAATCTTGCCCATGGTGCCGTCGGCCTTCATATCATTCAAGACCTTCTGCACCTCATCCCTGAGCGCCTGGTTGTCCTTGGCAAAGCCAATGCCGAAGGTGCTCACGGGGCCCACAGCCACATCCACGGCGTCAATCTTGTCAGCGTGCTTGCTCATGTAGTAGCGGCCCACAATCTCGTCGCCCACTACGGCATCAATGCGGCCGTTCTCCAAATCCATGAAAGCGGAAACAAAGTCGGAATACTTCTTGACTTCCTTCACGTCCTTCTTGAAAAACTCGTTGCCGTCCATGTATTCCTCGGAGGTGCTGGCGCTCTGGGTGCCTACCACCTTGCCAGCCAGGCTCTTCTCATCCTTGATGGAGGTCTCCCCCTTCTTCACGAAGATAATCTGGCGGTTGTCCATATAGGGGTCGGAGAAAAGCATATTCTCCTTGCGCTTCTCGGTGATATCCAGGCCGTTCCAGAGCACATCCACCCGGCCGCTCTTGAGCTCGGCCTCCTTGCTGGACCAGTCAATGGCCTTGAACTCCACCTCCCGGCCCAGGCGCTTGGCAGCCTCCTTTGCCAGATCAATATCAAAACCAGTGATCTGCCCGTCCTCGCCCTTGAAGCCCATGGGCGGGAAATTGTCATCGAGGCCCACCACAATAGCCTTGCCGGCGCTGGAAGAACCAGCCCCCGACGAACCAGAAGTTGCCTGCTGCTGGCTGCCACAGCCAGCCAGTCCCATCATCATCACCGCAAGGCCTGCGGCCAGTAATCTCTGCCATTTCATAAGTATCGCTCCCATCTCTTTGCTTTATCACATTAAAGTATTAATATAAACGTATTATACCTAAGGGTTGTAAAGTTGTCAAGAGTGAATGCAAAAAGCCTGCTCAAAGCAGGCTTTTTGCATTCACTTCGGATTATACTCAATAATCTTCAGCTCCGGGTGCTCATTGAGGTTCACCAGCTGCTCCTCCTCATTGCTGATGATGGGCAGCCCCGCATAATCCTTGGGATAAGCGGCAATGACCCCCTTTGTGCCGTCATTCAGCATGACCCTGGACCCCAGGAAAGCATCCGTGATATGAGTGAGCACTGGCATGCATACTCCGGGGTCAAGGATGGTGAACATATGCTCAGTGATATAGGCGATGGCAGTGAAAGGAGTTTCCTTCACGAAGCCCTCCCGCTCCGTGGTGATATTGTCGTAGATATCCGCCACGGCGATGATGCGGGCATACTCATGTATATCCTGCCCCGTAGAACCAAAGGGGAAGCCTGAGCCATCCATGCGCTCGTGGTGCTGCAGCACCGCCAGCTTCACGCCGTCAGAAAGGTTGGGAATAGAATTGACCACCTGCTGGCCATCCACTGTATGCCTGATATACTCCTCGTACTCCTCAGCAGAAAGCTTGGAAACGTGCTTGTCCAGAAGCTTCTGGGAGAATCTTGTCTTGCCAATATCGTGCAGGAAGCCCGCCAGAATGATATCCTGGGTCTTGGCCCTGTCAAAGCGCATCCACTTGGCAATGACCCCCGCCAGAATAGACACCCTCAGGGAATGATTGTAAATGTCGCTGGCCAGATGATTCAGCTCATAGAGATAGTCAATGGCCCCGCTGTTCTTGGCCATGGGCGCCACATCATTTTCAATGATGGCATGAGTTTCCTCCACAGGCACCGCACCAGTCTTGTTGGTGTCCTCGAAAATGCGCTTGGCGCTGTCCACCACCCCTTCATACTCCTGCAGGAAGGCATTGCTCTGATTGAAGATGGAAGTGGCCACCAGATAGTTCTGGCTCAGTTCGTATTCGTCCTTCACATAGACAACAGGTATATTGAGAAACCCCAGGCGGGTGATATGCGCCTTGGTCAGCAAGGTATTTTCAGACAGCACCACAATCATCTCGTCATTGGTCACAGTCCTTGCCAACGTCATGCCAGGCTTCAGATCTTCCACTGATACTGCACGCACGATAAATCCCCTCCTAAAATCCGCCCTTCTTTTAGGGTATAATTCTACCTTTGGTGATTAAAACCTGCCGCAGAGAAAAATAAAGCTCCCCCTGCAGGCATGCAAAAAAGCCGTCCCTTCACGAAGGAAGAAACGGCTTGATATCAGCAATACAGTTCCGGCAGCTTGCCGCCCTCCAGCCTTACGCAGTTGCGCCCGGCGTTCTTCGCCATATAGAGGGCCTGGTCCACCCGCTTGAAGATGGCCTGGAAGCTGTCCACCCGGCCGTGCCAGACGGCCACGCCAATGCTGCAGGTCACGTCCAGCCCGCCCAGCTTCCGGCTGGAAACCAGGCGGCGCAGCTTCTCTGCAAAGTCCATGGCCTCCTTCATGCTGAGATGAGGACAGAAGACCAAGAATTCCTCGCCCCCCCAGCGGATAAAGGGCTTGTTCTTGTCCAGAACCTGGCGTATGACGGCGGTGAAATCCTTCAGCACCTTGTCACCTGTGCTGTGCCCAAACTCGTCATTTATCCGCTTGAAATGGTCAATATCCAGCAGCAGCACAGACATGGGCAGATGCTCCTTCTGGCTTGCAGCCAGGCTTTCCCTGGCCAGTTCCTCCAGGCGCTGGCGGTTGTAGCAGCCTGTGAGGGGATCCCTTTCTGCTCGTTCTGCCGCCACAGCAGCCTCATATTCCAGGTCGGCCTGCCGGGCAGCCATCTCCCGCTGGTAAGCCAGCTGCCTGCCGATAATCACGAAGATGAAATAGCAGAAAGCCAGTACCGCAAAGGGAGTCACATAGCTGTAACTGTTCCAAAGGCGGAAATGCCCGGCCAATCCATCTGCCACGCCGCAGAGAGTGAAGGCTGCCACAGAGGCCAGGAGAGCCCTGGCCCGGTAGTCACCCTTCTTCCCCTTGCGCCAGAGCCACAAGGCTGCTGCACTCTCACAGATGAGCAGCAGGGGATAATACACCGCCATCATCCTGTTCATCAATTGGAACCCCAAAGCCTCCCCTGTCATGGCAATGACGAAGAGCAGTACCTGTACCCCCACCACCAGATCCATGTGGGTACCAGGCTCCCCTTTCAGCATCTCATAGACAATGAGGTTGGCAGAAATGGGCAACAGATAGGCCAGTATGCTCAGGGAATACCACCAGAACACCGGCGCATCAAAAATGAACATGGTGAGCTTGGTGGCACAGAGCAGCCACAGGGCAAACACCCCGAGGAAGCCCACAATGGCAAAGTAAAGCTTCCTGGCCTTCCGGGAAGTGAAATGATGGTAAAGCAGCATGATGACCATCAGCAGCAGGCACACGGGAATGGCCATGAGATTGGGCACATCATGCCAAAAGAGGGTCTGCACCGCATCCATTTCCGTAGTGAGCTCAAGATTCTCCACCCTGCCCAGCTGATAAGGGGAATTAGAATAGAGCTCAAAGGTAAGCTGGGTTGGAGCATAGAACTCCGGCAGCACTACAATGTGCCAGCGATAGCCATCCCCCAGGGGCACATCCCTGAAATGGCCGTATTCATAGATAAGCCTTTCCCCCAGCCACAGCCTCACAGACTCATTGGTGGTAGAAAAGGTCAGGGTGTTGTTCTTCACATCTGCAGGAGAGATGGTGCGGGAGATAGTCGCCCAGTGCAAATCCCCACTGACAGGAGTGCTGCTCCCCGGGCAGTCAAAGGGCTGCCAGCACTCGGAGACCAATCCCGGTTCAGCCAGCCAGTCTTTATCAGTAATGCGCTCGTAAGCCTGTGGTACCATACCGGGACGATAGAGCCACGGTCCCTGCCAGGCTGCCGCCTCTGCTCTTGCAAGACAGCACACCATTGCCATCAGCACCATCAGTGGCACTATTTTCGCTATGCTTTTATGCCATCTCACATTCATCCAAAAACCTCTGCTTCTATTTAGGACAAAAGTCCTAATCGATTTCATTTTATTTCCTCTTAGTCTACTCTTATCCAGCGGCAAAGTCAAGGATATATATCCTTAAACCTTTCTTGCACCTGACAAAAAATATCCCGGCTGGAAACAGCCGGGAATATGATTTGGGGCTGGGGAAGTATTCAAAACATCATATTGACAAAGTTGCCCATGTTCGCATAGCTATGAAGCTGGAGAAGGGAATTGCCGCTGTAAACGCTGGCCTGCTTGAGCTGCTTGCCAAACATACTGTCTACGGAGGGGAAGAGCTTGTCTTCCTGGCCCTTGGCGAAGTTCACATGGTTCTCCGCCTTGCCGGTGAGGCCGTCCTTGCCCAGGATATTCTCCACCCGGCCGGGGGTGTCCTGAATAGCCTTGGCCAGCTTTTCCTCATCCACGGTGATCTTGCCATCGCTGCCCACAGTGAGGCCGATCTTGGCATAGTTTTCTGCCCGGGCAGTGGTGTCACCAAAGACAGAAGCCATGTGGGACATTCGCTTGGACACATCACCATACTCCTTGAAGAGACCAATGGCAGAATTGTAGTCGTCCACGAACTTGCCCACAGTATCCAAGGCTTCCTGCATTGACTTGCTGTATTCGGTCTTCTGGCTCGTGGTACCGTCCTCTGCTGTGACGGTCTTCTGGGTGATGGCATTTTCTCCTACATCGAGATTCAGTTTCTTCATATCCTTGATGGATTCAGAGAGATCCTTCATGGTGGAACCGAACTCTGCCTTGAATTCCTTGGCAGCGCTGTCGTAGCTGGCAAGGAGCTCACGCTTGCTGCTGCTGACCTCGGAAACTCCGGCCATCATGGCACTGGCGCTGCTGCTGGCACTGCTGCCATAATTGCTCCAGATATCACTGGACTTCGAGCTGCTGGCATAATCTGTGCCAAACAGGGACAGGCCGTTGTTCTGGGCCATGGTCAGCATCGTGTAGGTGTTGTTTGCCATTGAGCTGATGGTAGCCATAAATCATACCTCCTTTCCCTGGATTTTTGATTGATATGGCTGCTACTCCGACTTGCCTTCATCTTCTGCCGTGCCCGTGAGCTTGGCATAGAGTTCATCGAAGCGCTTGGTTATCGCATCATGGGTATCCTGGGTGATCTGAGGCATCTTGTCGGTGCCCATAGTGTCCTTCCAGGCAACGCCTGCCTGCTTGAAGCCTTCTTCTACAGCATCCTGCATAGCCTTGAGCTTTTCAGGGTCATCCCCTGCGATAGCCTTGGCCATGTCAAAGATGCGGTCAGCCACGGCATCCACAGAATACTCGCCGCCCTCGGCCACAGCTGCAGCCGCTTCTTCGGGGGTGGTGCCCACGGCGGGCAGCCCGAACTTGGAACTGTCAATCTGCAGGTCGCCAAAAGCCAGCTTGCCAATGCCCTCGTCCAGCCAGCCCTGAAGCTTGGCGTTGTTCTCAGTCAGTACGGAAATCATCATCTTGTAGGAGTTGTCAATGCCCTGCTGCAGGATATCGATCTGCTCCGCAGTCAGGCCCTTCACAGCCTCCCCATGGTTTTTCGCCGCATCCGATACATTCACCTCATAAGCGCCGGCAGGAGCCTGAGTCTCTTGCTGAGTCTCAACGGCTTTCATGCCTGCTGCCGCCCCATTGCTCCCCTGTTTCACATTCAGGGTGCTTAGGTTGGTGGATACGTTCACCATCGTATTAACATCCATGTTAATAACCTCCTTTTCTTCCCTTGAAAGCAGTAGATCTTCCCGAACTCCCCACAGGCCCCATAGGAAAAATGCTGAAAAGCACATTCACTCACTATCTATATCGTAACCTTGCCAGGAAAAGTTAAGTGTTTGATAAAAAATTTTTGCCCTCAGGGAATAAACCGCCGAGGGCAAAAATTGCTATGTCTAAACTGTATGCTATGCTAAGGCGTTCGAGGCACAGGTGCAGCAGCGCTTCACTTGAAATCTTGCCTGCGGCAAAGTTTTACACGTTCCGCTTATGCTGTGCCTGTGTCCCTCACTCACGTATGCTTACGCCAGCACGCGGGACAGGCGCACAAGCTCAGGGTCAAGGGTCTTGGTGTTGTTGACAGCATCGAAGAGGTTGACACCTACTACCTTGCCCTCGTTGAAGCCGAAGACCAGGTTGGTAGCACCGGAGATGATGGCCAGAGCAGCTTTCTCGCCCAGCATGGAGGCCTTCATGCGGTCCTCCACCGTAGGAGAGCCCCCACGCTGGATATGGCCCAGCACAGAGACACGGGTGTCGATGCCCGTCTTCTCCTCAACCACCTTGCCCAGGCCCACACCGGAGCCTGCGCCCTCCGCGATGACGATGATGCTGTAGCGCTTGCCTGCATCGTACATGGCCTTGAGCTCATGGCACATCTCATCCAGGTCGTACTTCACCTCAGGCACCAGCACATACTCGGCGCCGCCGGCGATGCCTGCCATCATGGCCAGCCAGCCGGAGTTGCGGCCCATGACCTCTACCACCATGATGCGGCGGTGAGCAGAAGCCGTGTCGCGGAGCTTGTTGATGGCATCCACGATGGTGTTGGCAGCAGTGTCGCAGCCGATGGTGTAGTCCATGCCCCAGACATCGTTGTCGATGGTGCCCGGCAGGCCTACGATGGGAATGCCCGTTTCCTTGGACAGGAGAGAGCCGCCGGTGAGACTGCCGTCACCGCCGATGATGACCAGGCCCTCAATGCCGTGCTTCATCAGGTTGTCAAAGCCCTTCTTGCGGCCCTCGGGAGTCTTGAACTCCATGGAACGGGCAGTGCCCAGGAAGGTACCGCCGCGCTGGATCATGTCGCTGACGCTGCGGCTGTCCAGCTCCACGATTTCATCGTCCAGCATGCCCTGATAGCCGTTATAGATGCCGTAGACACCCACGCCCTCGCTGAGAGCAGTGCGGACCACAGCGCGGGCAGCAGCATTCATGCCCGGGCTGTCACCGCCAGAAGTCATTACGGCAATCGCTTTCTTGATCATTTGAAACATCTCTCCCTATATTATAGAAACTGATTGATTGGTTGCTGTTTCTTTCCCTTGCCTCTATTTTACAAAAACAGACTGGAAATGTAAATGCCTAAATGGGCAAACCCACGTGCGAAGTCTACATTAAAAGAGCGGCAGGCATTCGCCCGCCGCCCATAAAATCCCTTCCGGATATTCTGTTTTATGCCAGAATTACTTCACGTTCATGATGCCCAGAGCGAAGCAGATGATACCCAGAGCGAAGAGACCGAAGATGATCCAGATAGCGTTGACCTTCTTCTTGAGAAGACCCATGCACATGAAGGTCAGGAGCAGGGGAACGAGGCCAGGCATCAGGCTGTCCAGGATGCCCTGAACAGTGGTGACCACGTGCTCGCCCTTGGCGTTGGTGATTTCGGAAACCACGATGGGGATGTTGACGCTGGTCCATTTGTTGACCAGTGCGCCCATGACGAAGAGGCCCAGGATGGAAGCACCCTCAGTGAGCTTCTGCAGCTTGTTGCCAGCCACGTCCTGCACGATATCGGTACCCTTGGAATAGCCGTAGCTGATGCCGTACCAACGAACCAGCAGGCGGACCAGGTTGAAGAGCACGAAGAAGATGATAGGACCGAGGAGGCTGCCGCTCATAGCGATGGAAGCACCGAGAGCTGCAGTGATAGGACGGAGAGTACCCCAGAAAATCGGGTCGCCCACGCCGGCCAGAGGGCCCATCATACCGACTTTGATACCGTTGATAACGCCGTCGGGAATGTCAGCACCATTGGCCTTCTTCTCCTCCATAGCGGCGGTGATGCCGATGATGGGAGCGGTTACGAAAGGCTGGGTGTTATAGAACTCCAGGTGGCGCTTCAGAGCCTGCTTGAGTTCCTCGCCCTCATAGAGGCGCTTCAGGATGGGGACCATGCCGAAGCAGTATCCCAGACCCTGCATACGTTCCATGTTCCAGGAAGCCTGCAGGAAGTTAGAGCGGACAAAAGCCCAGAAAAAATCAGACTTAGTAAGTTTCTTTTCCATTATCTTCCTACCTCCCCATTAATCAAGTTCGTCGTCCATGTCGCTGGCAGATGCAGCAGCAGCGGCAGCAGGTGCAGCTTCCACAGCCTGATACTTAGGATTGAGCTGGATGTAGACGATAGCAGCCACGAGGCCGATAACGCCCAGAGCAACCAGGTTGAAATCCGTGAAAGCAGCGACAACGAAACCGAGGAAGAAGAAAGGCATGAGGTAATCTGCGCCCATCATGTTGATGACCATTGCATAACCTACGACCACGATGAAGCCGGAAGCAACCTGCAGGCCGCCGGTGATGACCGGGGGAAGAGCTGCCAGCATGCTCTGGACAGCATCAGTGCCGACAGTCATAGCAACGATGACAGCGGGAACGCCAACGCGGAGGCCCTGGAAGACCAGAGCGAGATAATGGCAGAGGTCGATGCCGAAGGTAGAGCCCTTCTCAGCATAGCCGTCAGCCCAGTGCTGGAAGACCACGGATACAGTCTTACAAATGATAGCCAGAACCTGACCAGCAGCAGCGATAGGCATAGCGATAGCGATACCTGTGGAGATGTCCTGATGACCAGCCACAACCAGGATGGTAGAAATGACAGAAGCCAGAGCTGCGTCAGGAGCGATAGCTGCGCCGATGTTCATCCAGCCCAGAGCCATCATCTCAAGGGTACCACCGATGATAATACCTGAAGTCATGTCACCAAGGATAAGACCGGTTGCCGTGCAGGCAATCAAGGGGCGGTGAGTCTGGAATTCATCCAAGCAGCTGCCCATACCGGCAATGGTTGCGAAGATGAAAACTAGAAGAATTTGGATTCCACTGATTTCCATTGTGTTTTCCCTCCATTGATTCTCTTACATTATATATAACTTCCCATATTTCAAGAGACTATGTCTCTCAGAAACCTTGCTAATTCGCTCACATCTGACGTTATGTCAACGCTACGCTTTTGACACAATATCAGCTGCTCGCTTGCGTTAGCACTACCTTGTAAGTGAGGGGCGCAGGCACAGCATAAGCGAAACGCGTGAAATATTTCCGAAGGAAAAATTTCAAGTGAAGCGTTGCTGCGCCTGTGGCCCGAACGACTTACCAAGCTTACTTCAGCACATCCATCAGCATAACCTTGGAATCCGTATCAACCTTGCGGATCTCAAGCTCGATGCCCTTCTCGTTGAGCTTCTTGAAAGCTTCGATGTCCTTGTCATCCACGGAGACAGCGCCAGTGATCTGGTGCTTGCCTTCCTTGAAGCTCATGCCGCCGATGTTGACGCTCTTGATGTCAACACCATGCTCAACCATGTAGAGAACGCTGGTGGGGTTGGTGAAGAGCAGCAGGCACTTCTCGTTCTCATACTTGGGGTTGTTGTAAACACGAACAGCCTTCTCCAGGTCAACCACGTGGCTCTTGATGCCAGCGGGAGCAACCTGCTTCAGAAGAGTGGCGCGGATGGTATCCTTGGCAACGTCATCATCGCAGACGATGATGCGGCTGCAGCCGGTAACCTTGGACCAGACAGTTGCCACCTGACCATGGATAAGACGGTCATCAATGCGTGCAAGTACGATATTCATGATTAAAGTTCCTCCTCGTCATCATCGGAAATAGAGCTGGCATGGAAAGTCTGGGTGCCGTTCTTGCCGGCATCCACAGCCTTCTGCATGAGATCCTTGATATCAGAACCATCATCCATGAGCTGAGCACTGCACATCTCGATGAGCATGGGCAGGTTCACGCCAGTGACGATGCCATAGTTTTCGTTGCTGATTACCAGACGGCAAGCTGCATTGTAGGGGCTTCCACCGAACAGGTCGTTCAGGAAGAGCACTCCGCCATCGCAGTCAAGCTCCTTGATAGCAGCTTCATACTTGGTCACCACATCATCGGGGCCCTCACCGGGGATAAGGGTCACGGCGCGAACGTTCTTCTGCTCGCCGCAAATCATCTCGCAAGACTTAACCAGTTCCTGAGCGAAAATGCCGTGGGTACCAACAATGATTCCAAACATTTTGTTACCTCCTTGAAATAAACACAAAACCTACATCATTGAATGAATATGATTGCTTTTGGCCTTTTTTGCCTTACGCCCTTATATATTGCAAGCAGCGTGCCAACTTTGTGTATTAAACGAAAAAAGTCTGGAAAGCCTTGAATTTACAGATTCTTTTCATGCTTCAAAAACCGCCGTCAATACAGTAATTTCGTTTTTGATACACTTTGATACTAAAAAAAGCTCTTTTGATACGCTCTTTTTTGTATCGCAATAAAAAAATACACTATGACATTTGTCATGGCATAGTGTATTTTCTGTATCATATTTTCGCCTTATCAGCCTCATTTATGCATCTTATCCTAGAGCATATTGGCCATAAAGTAATACTCATCCTCGGAGAAATGCAGTTTCAGGCTGTCTTCAAAGATGCGGGCGGCCTTTTTTATCGCCTCGAGTTTAACTGTATCAACTTTGCTCTTATCCTCTTTGTACTGCAATGGCGACCTGGTGACGATGCGCTCCAGGGCGCAGCCGCAGTGTACCAGCAGGCGTATTTTCAGAGGATTTGATAGATGTAGTTTCAAATCTTCTTCTAATTGTCGGTCAAACTCCAACAGCACTCCCATGACCTTGGCGGGGTTCAGATAGGTGAGGAACTTCTGCAGGGACTCCTCGCATAGCTTCTGCACCACCATATTGCCCTTTTCCTTGGGCACCATGGCAATCTCGCTGTCCAGCACCAGCTCCGTCAGCATTTTCTCCCCGGAGCCGTCTATGAGATGTTCCAGGGGAATGAAGGGAATAGGTGCCGAAGGCTTCTTCATGCCCACGGCGGCGATGATGTGGTAATCCTTGGCCAGATCCTCCAAAGTTTCATCCAGTTTCACCAGCCCCACGGGAATAACCTCGATAGCCCGGCCGGCATGGTGAAGGATGTCCTCCACCAAAGCCTTCAGCTTCATGGCCGCCCCCTGGCCTGTGGTGCAGATGGTGACGATAGCCTCTGGCTTGCCGTCCACCTCCCGCCGCCGGCCGCCTGCATCCACGCTGTCATACCCCCTGAAACTTCTCAGGGATTCGTAGATGCTGTCAAGGTCCATGCCTGCAATATCCACTTTCCGCATGGCTTCCAGAATCAATGGCGTAGAAACCATATCCAGGGTGCGCACAGGTATCTTCAACCGCTCGGAGATAATGGAGCCGATGTTGCAAAGTGAGCCCATATCTGCCAGTATCAATACTCCACGGCGGCAATCCATAGCCCGGAGCATGGCTGTCATCTGCTCCATTATCTGCTGTGGCCCCGTTTCCAAAGGCATATCCACCGCAATGATATTTATATCGGAAGAACTGAAGAGCTTCTGGGCCACTTCTACCATAGAAGTGGCGGTGCTGGTACCGTGAGTGGCCACGATAATGGAAACCCTGTCGCTGAGGTCATCATCCTCTGCAGATTCCAACAGCAGGGCGATGTATTCAATCTCCACTCTTGGCACTTTGAGGAAATAATGAGCCTCAATCTTCTCCCCTATCTCCATGGCCACCTGCAGGCACAAGGAATCCTGGGGCACTGCCCCCTCGATTTCCGCCGTGTAGGGAATGACCTCCTTGGCCTTGATGCGCTTCAAAAAAGCCGAAAGATGCAGGCTGAAGGCATAGAGGAAGCGGTCACGGTAGCTGCGGTTCATGCGCTTTTGCACGAAAAGGGCAATCTGCTCCGCAAAGTCCACCAGGGAAGCATCTACAATCTTCAACAGCCGCTCCCGGGTGGTCATATTGACAGAATGCTTCTTATTATATAGTTCCTTCACATACACATTCACATCCGTGGCCACGATCTGCTTGATGAGGTCAGCACTGATGCCCTCATTCCGCAGAAGAGCCACCTTGTCCTCCACCACCTGATAGAGATTGAAGGAGGCAGGCCCCTGCTCCTCGTCACTGGTGGCCTTCTTGCCCCCTGCAGGAGAAATCACCAGCGGTTCTGCAATATACTGAGCCAGCTCCGCCAGAGCCTGACGGTTGGATGACAGGGTCAGGAGGCCGTCCTTCAGCCCCTCCGGCAGCATCTTGAAATCCACCTCGATAAAATCAGGATTATCAATGCCATTCAGAAAGGCCTGGGCGCACAGCAACTTGATATTCGACTTCAGCTGCCCCACATTGCCGCTGCCGATGCTGCCGATGAGAGCCTTCACCGATTCCACGGTAATGCGGACAGGTTTTTTCACCCGCTGGGCCTCTTCCTTGAACAGCAGCTTGATAATGTCTATTTTCTCCACCAGGCTGCGCTCAGACAGGGGCTTGATCTTGATGATATTGGGAATGCGCCGCACAAAGGTCTTGGTCAGGGCCGAATCAGGGTCCTCGGTGGTGGCCCCTATAATCAGCACTTTGGCCTTACGGGAGCGAGTAGTCTCTCCCAGCCGGTTGAAGGTGCCCGTATCCATGAAGTAGAAGATCATCTCCTGGCCCTCAGGCGGCAGGCGGTGAATCTCGTCCAGGAACAGGACGCCACCGTCCGCTTCTTCCACCAGTCCAGCCTTGTCCTTGTCCGCCCCCGTGAAAGCCCCTTTCTGATGGCCGAAGACGTGGGAGATAAGGAGCTGGGGATTGTTGTAGTAATCCGCGCAGTTAAAGGTCACGAAGGGAGCCTCGGCCCCGAAGCGGTGCATGGCCTTGCCATAAGCAAACATCATATGGGCAAAGAGGGTCTTGCCTACACCAGTCTGACCCACAATCAGGGTATGAAGCCCATCAGGCGGGTAAAGGATGGCGGCTTTCGCCTGCTCCACCTGCCGTGAGAGGCTGCGCTCTGCCCCAATGAGCCGGGCAAAGGGATTGACCTCCTCCTCCGCTGCCTCAGGGCTCTGGCATTCGGATACATCAAGATACTGGCAGGGTCCCTCCCCCAGCTCCGTACCCAAAATCTCCTCCAGGGCAGCCTTATCAAAATACTTCACCGGCCGCCCCCGGAACTTCACGATCCTGTCCAGGCGGTGCAGCTCATTGAGCTCCTTGGAAACATTATTGCGCAGGATGCCCAAAGCATCAGCTATCTCCTGGGCATCCAGCCCGATAGCCCCCTGCAGCTCCTCCTTCTTCTGGCTCAGTGAATACTCCCGTATATACTCATATATCTTCTCGCTGCGTTTCAAAATCTCACCCTTTTCTTATCTTCAATCCCCGCAGATACTCCTTGTGCTCCACGCTGACCCGCCTGCTCTCGATGGCTTTCTGGATAGCTTTGTTATGCGTCCATGGAGCCAGACGCTTTTCCTCTATGAAAGGCAGGACCGCTTCGTACTGCTTGGCCAGGGCTGTGGCGAAGTACCAGGCTGTCATCATGTTGATGTAATATTCCTCAGAGCGCAAATCTGCTGCCAGGGAAAGATATTCCTCGTCAAAATCCTCATCCAGGAAATGCTGCATGAGCATGCCTATGGCAAAGCGGACGGTATATGTTTCTGGGGAGACCAGCCAGTTCCTTATCTCCCCTAAGAGTTCCCGCCTGTGCGTCTTGAAAACCTTGGGAGACATCTGGTCGCAGGTAGCCCAGTTGTCCACATAGGGCAGGAATTCCTTCAGACGCGCCATGCACTCCCCATAGTCCTTGATATTGGAAACAATGAAGGCATGCAGCTGGTTCTCATCGTAATATGCATGAGGCAGTCCGGCAAGAAAATCTTCCATGCCGCCCTCCCTCATGATCTCCTTAGCCAGCTGCCGCAAAGCAGGAGTCCTCACACCGATGATCCGCTCCAAAGGCACCGTAGGAACCAGCTTGCTGTGAAAATCCCGATACCCTGTATCCTGCAAGGCAAACAGCCTCTCACGTATATCCATAGCCCACACCTCGCCATCAGTATCAATACCTTTGATACTGATATTAAGTGGTTGGAGTTTGACTGTCAAGAAAAAGCCCTGCGGAATCCGCAGGGCTTTGATTTCAATGGCAGAGAGGGTGGGATTCGAACCCACGAGGGCTGTTAACCCTATCGCATTTCGAGTGCGACACCTTCGACCACTCGGACACCTCTCCAGTTTATTGCACAAGGCAACACATGTATTTTACCACATCAGTATGACTTTTGTAAAGAAGCGGTCAAGCCTCCCTGCCTGCCTCCGTAAGGTAAGTCCAGCCTTCCTCTTCCCGGATAAGTCCCGCTTTCAGCAGGTGTCCCAAGGCACGTTTGAAGGCTGCCTTGCTGATGCCGAACTTGTCCTTGATGACTTCCGGGGAAGTCTTGTCGCTGTAGGGCATACGGCCCTCGCGGCTCCTGAGCAGTTCCATGATCTGCTCCGCATCAGTCACCAGCGCCTTTTCCTTGGCTTCCCGCAGGGAGGCGTTGAGCCTGCCGTCATTCCTGATGTAAGTGACACGGGCGGTGACTACCTCGCCCACTCTGGGACGCACGGACATTTCCTTGTTGGCGATGAAGACGATATAGCGCTCCTCGGAAAAGAGGAAGGCGCCTGCATCGGTGAAGTTGTAGATGGCGCCTGTCACCAGGTCGCCCTTCTTTACGCCCTCGGCAGGGCGGGAGGCCCGGCGCATTTCATCCTCTACCTCCATGGTAACCGCCAGGCGGCCGCTCTTGTCGGTGTAGAGCTTGGCCCAGACCACTTCCCCTACCTGTGGACGCCCCCTCATGCCAGCGTAGGGCATGAAGATGCCGCGCTCGGCTCCCACATCCAGAAAAGCACCGTCACGGCTGGTGTTGATGACCTTCAGCCGGGCAATCTGCCCCTCCTTCATCTTGGGGGTTCTCATGCTGGCGGTAAGGCGGCGCTTAGGGTCGAGGTAAAGGAATACTTCAACTTCCTCCCCCACCTGCACAGGGCGGGTCTGCTGGGTGGTATGGAGCAGGATATCATCGGAGGTATTGCCGGTCTCTGCATCCAAAAAGGCACCCATTTCCCCTAAGCGCGCCACCTTCATGACAGCTACGGTGCTGGGACCGTATTTGCGGCGGGGCCTTTCATTTCTCTGCTTGTCGCTATCCATCCTCAGTCCTCATAGGGGGTGAGGGGAGCCTCGCCCCACAGGCGCTCCAGAGCGTAATATTCGCGGGCTTCCTGACGGAAGATATGGGCTACCACATCGCCGTAGTCCAGCAGCACCCATTCACCCTCGCGATAGCCTTCCTTGTGGTTGAAGTGGATGCCCGCCTCGTCCATCTTTTCCTCGATGTTGTCGGCAATGGCCCGCACCTGGGTAGCGGTAGGTGCCGAACATACCATGAAGTAGTCCGTAGAAGACATAAGATTCTTCATATCCATGACCACGATATCCCTGGCCTTCTTGTCGCTGGCTGCAGCGCAGATGGCCTGGCTCATTTCTTTCTCAGTCAATTTGCTTCCTCCTTATCGGTAGAACTTTCTCCTTGCTCTATATCACTGGGCCGAAAGAGCTCCTGCATCCTGTTTTGGATGCCTGCTCCATCGGGAATCCAGATGGTATAATCATTTTCTGCTGTAGTGCCCGGCAGCATGACGCTGATGGGCTGCTCGCTGCTGATGCCCCTGAGGACATTGGCCAGATGGGCCGAATCAAAGACCTCGGCACTGGTCTCCACCTCGTTCTTGAATATATCAGCAATGGCGGGCAGCTTCGGCAAAGTCTCAAACTGCAGTATCTTGCTGTAGACGGCCTTGACGAATTTCTGCTGCCGCTGGACGCGGCCCACATCTCCCAGTTCCTCCCCGCGATAACGCAGGTATTCCAGGGATTTTGCCCCATCCAGATGGCGGTAGCCCTGCTCCAGATGGATTGTCAGGTTTGCCTCCGGGTCCTGGTAGTCCATATTGGTCTCCACATAGACATCAATGCCCCCCAGGGCGTCTATGAAGTGGGCAAAGGCCTTCATGTCCATGACCACATACTGGTGGATGGAGATGCCCAAAAGGCTGTTCACCTGCCGCACCATGAGCGGCGCTCCCCCGGCTGGGTAAACATCAGACAACCTTGCCTGCACCCCGGACACAGGCACCGTCACCAGGGTATCCCGGGGAATATTGATGAAGCGCACCCGGCCTGAGCCATTGTCCATGCTCACCACCAGTATGGTGTCAGCCTTCTTGATCCTGATGGGCTGCCCCTCTGCATCCAGAGGTGCCTCCATGCCGCCTGCACCGTCATCAAGTCCCAGAATCAGCACATTGGTGTAGCCGTCAAAGCGGGGGTCAACCGCGCCCCGGCGTGCTTCCTGTCTCTCTGTGTAGCCGGCATACATCTTCTGGTACTCACCGTAGATGTGCTGGCCCCAGCTCACCAGAGTCAGCCCCGCAAAAGCCACCCCCGTCAGCACCGCCCCCAGGATAATCAAGATCAGCAATAGGCGGAACAGGGCCTTTCTGCGCCTGCGGGCCAGTGCCTTGCGCTTCTTGATGATATTGTCACGAGTGGTACTTTTCTTGGGGACTCTGGTCCTTGGCCTGTCCCCGCCATCGTTTCTGTTCATCAGCCCATCCCCTGACTGCCCTTGACCCCCCGGGCCAAAATAATCTCATTTCTTGCCTGCACCGTGGCAGGGTGAACCAGATGGCCCTTCCGCACCACAAAGATGATGGACTCGCTGAGCCCCACCAGCACCATTTCGTCAAGGTTGGCTTCCCGGGCCAGCTGACGCAGGTACTCCACCTCCGGATAGTCCCTGGAAGGCTCTATCATATCCGCATACCAGATAATCTTGTCCAAGGGCGTCATCTTGCTGCCCCCCACCGTATGGCAGTAGATAGCCTGGCAGATTTCTTCGTCCTCTATCCCATAGATTTCCCGCACCCGCTGAGCCCCAATATAGGCGTGCAAGAGCAAGGGCATGGAACGCTCCAAAGGCTCCACAACGATGCCCCGGGCCTCTGCCTCTGCTATCATGGAGTCATTAGGAAACTCTCGGGCGCAGTCGTGCAGGAGTCCTGCCACGCGGGCCTTCTCCTCATCCACCCCAAAGCGGCGGGCAAGTTCCACGGCGGTTTCTGCCACCCCCAGAGAATGGCGGAAACGGCCTGGCTTCAGCCGCTTCTGCAGCTCCGCTTTCATCTCTTCGTAGTTCATCCCTGACATCAGCTATACAGACCTTCCTTATAGATATATGCTTCCACTTCTGCCGTCACCAGATACTTGATGGAACGCCCCTCCTGCACCCGGCTGCGGATGTCCGTAGAGGAAATCTCCAGCTCCGGGGTGGGCAGCTCATGGATATGCTTTGCTACCAGATCCTCGCCGAACTCCCGCCGCAATCTGGGCAGATCCAGGGCGCAGCCCTGGCGGGTGGCAGCGATGAAGTGGCAGATTTCCAGCAAGTGCTGTGCCTCATGCCAGGTGGAAAGTTCATTGATGGCATCGGCGCCTGTGATAAAGTAGAACTCCGCTTCCTGCCCGTGGGCCGCCTGCAAATCCTGCAGGGTGTCCACAGAATAGGAAGGGCCCTTGCGCTCCAGTTCAATCCGCGATACTTCAAAGCAGGGATTGTCAGCCGCTGCCATTTCCGTCATCACCAGACGGGAGTAGGCAGGAGCCACTTTCCGCCCCTGCTTGTGAGGAGGCTGGGCCGCGGGAATGAAGAGCACCCTGTGCAGTCCGAACTGCTCCCGCACGGCTTCCGCCGTCAGCAGGTGCCCCACATGGATGGGGTCAAAGGTGCCCCCCATAATACCTATTTTCTTTCTCATGGGTTCATGCACCTCCCCAGTATAAAAGCAAAATCAGCAAAACGCAGGTCAGCATGACCATCAGCAAAGCCCGGGCATAATCCTTGAAGTCAAAGGCCCCTTTAGGGGTGGCCAGATATTCCCGGAAGGCCCTGTACCAGCCCTTTATCACCCTCTGACCTGTCCTTCCCCATAGATGAGGTATTTCGTGCTGGTCAGCTCCCTGAGACCCATGGGGCCACGGGCATGAAGCTTCTGGGTGCTGATGCCGATTTCCGCCCCGAAGCCGAACTCAAAGCCATCGGTAAAGCGGGTGGAAGCATTCACATACACCGCCGCCGCATCAACTTCCTGCTGGAAGCGGTGGGCACTCACCAGATTTTCCGTGACGATGCTCTCGGAATGGCCTGTGTTGTAGCGGTTGATATGCTCTATGGCTTCGTCAAGGCTGTCAACCACCTTGACGGAGAGAATAAGATCGCCGTACTCCGTGCTCCAGTCCTCCTCCGTGGCAGCCTTGAGCCCCGGCAGCAGGGCCAGAGTCTTTTCGCAGCCTCTGAGTTCAACTCCCTTGGCTTCCATGGACTCTTTCAGCAAGGGCAGGAACTTCCCTGCTGCTGCCTGATGCACCAGCAGGGTTTCCATGGCATTGCACACAGAGGGACGGGAGGTCTTGGCGTTGATGGCAATGGCTATGGCCTTGTCAAGGTCCGCAGACTCGTCCACAAAGGTATGGCAGACCCCGGTGCCAGTCTCAATCACAGGCACGGAGCTGTTCTCCACAATATGGCGGATAAGCCCTGCCCCGCCCCGGGGGATGATCACGTCCAGGATGCCGTTCAGATGGGTCATGGCAGTGACTGCCTCCCGGTCAGTATCCTCAATGAACTGCAAAACCCCCTGGGGAATACCGGCTTCATAGGCAGCGGCAGCCAGAACCCTGCTGATGGCAGTATTGGAATTGATGGCCTCGGAACCGCCCCGCAGCAGCACGGCATTGCCGGACTTCAAGCAAAGCCCCGCCGCATCGGCCGTCACATTTGGACGGGCCTCATAGATGATGCCGATAAGGCCCAAAGGCACCCGCACCCGGCGGATTTCCAGGCCATTGGGGCGCTGGGCGCCATACTCGCACTCCCCCACCGGGTCAGGCAGGGCAGCCGTCTGGCGCAGGCCCTCTGCCATCTGCTCAATGCGGACTTCCGTAAGCTGGAGCCTGTCGAGATAAGATGCCTTGGTACCCTTGGCTTTAGCTGCCTCCATATCCTTGGCATTAGCCTCCAGAATTTCCGCGCTGTGCGTGAGCAAAGCATCAGCCATAGCCAGCAGGGCCTTGTCCTTCACACTGCTGGAAAGCATTCCCAGAGCTGCCGCTGCCTGCTTGGCCATCCTGGCCTTGTTCTTTACCACTGTCTCAATACCTGCTGCCAACATGCTGATTCCCCCTGCCTCTTAAACCATCAAAACAAGATTATCCCTGTGTATGACTTCTTCAGGTAAATCCTTAATGTCAGTATCCGTCAAAAGCGCCTTGAAATCCTCGCTTCTGTGTCCTGCCAGCTTCCTGAGGATTTCCGAACCATAGCTCACCTGTCCCCGGGCAATCTCCCTGCCGTCGGCAGAAAGCACCCGGACACTGCTGCCCGCCTCGAAATCCCCCTCGCAGGAGGTAACCCCTGCCGCCAGCAAACTGGAGCCACGGGAAAGGGCCGCCTCGCAGCCCTTGTCCACGGTGATGTCGCCTGAGAGCCGCTTGCCAAAGGCCAGCCAGCCCTTCCGCACCCGCAGATGCTCCTCCTTGGCGGGGAAAACCGTGCCGATTTCCTCCCCCTCCAGCACCTGCCGCAATACTTGCTGACGTGCCCCGGGAGCAATCACCAGGGTAATGCCTGCACCGCCGGCAATCTTGGCAGCCTCGATCTTCGTCATCATGCCGCCGGTGCCCAGCTTCGTGCCAGCGCCCCCAGCCAGAGCCTCGATTTCCGGGGTGATTTCCTTGATTTCCGAAATCAGCTTTGCCTCTGGGTTTGTATTGGGATTAGCTGTGTAGACCCCTTCGATATCAGACAGGATAATCAGGGCATCAGCATCCACCAGCGCCGCCACCACCGCCGACAGGGTATCATTGTCACCAATCTTGAACTCATCCACCGCTACGGCGTCATTCTCATTGATGACAGGGATAACTCCCATCTGGATAAGTGCCAGCAAGGCATTGCGGGAATGAGTGTACTGGCTGTGCCGCAGGGAATTCTCCCGGGTCAAGAGAACCTGGGCCGCCGTCTGCCCATATTCGGCAAAGAAGCGCTCATAGATGTGCATGAGCACCCCCTGCCCCACGGCAGCCAACGCCTGCTTCTTGGGCAGTTCCGCCGGCTTTTCCGTCATATTCATGCGCCCCAGCCCCGCCGCCATAGCGCCGGAAGTCACCAGTATCATTTCCTTGCCCGCATTCTGCAGGTCAGCAATCTGGCGCACCAGGCGCTCGATATTTTCATAGCTCAGACGGCCCGTGCTATGAGTGAGGGAACTGGTGCCCACCTTTACTACTATGCGTTTTGCTTCTTGCAGTCTTTCTCGTGCAGTCATCAAATCCCTCCCGGCAACGCCAACGTAAGCGCGGCTGATATTATGTCATAAGCGCAGCTTTGGAAAATTTGCGTCAAGAAAATATTTTTTGCTTTCACATTTCCTTTAGGCGGAAAACTCGTTCCCCTAAAGGGACTAACTTCGTGTCGCAAACGAAGTGCGTTGTTTGGAGCCTGAAGGCTTAATTAAAGCAAAAAATATTTTTAGCAAATTTTCCCTGCGGAGCGTTGACATAATATCAGTCGCAAGCGCCTTAGCACATATAAATTACTTCGGCAGCTCTATTTTAGGCTTCTCAAAGTTGCGCTTAAAGAGCAGCCCGTTGCGCCCAATCACCTGTACCAGGTTGGCGTCAGCCCGCTCTGCCAGCAGCTCGATGGCATCTGCCGGCTCATCCGGGGAATTCTGCAGCACCCGCACCTTGATGAGCTCCCTCTTCTTGATGGCTTCCCTGGCTGCCTGCACCACCGTGGGGGTGACACCTTCCTTGCCAATCTGCACAATGGGCTCCTCACTCATGCCCATGGAGCGCAGGAAACTCTTCTGCTTGCCTGTAAGTGAATTGCGAATCAAAAAACTTACCTCCGATATCTATTGAAAATTACTCTCTCCACTCAAACTCCATGGAGCCGATATGCACCGTGTCGCCCTCTTTGATGCCCCGGGCCTTGAGCTTTTCATCAATGCCTTTGATGCGCCAGATGTACTGGAAGCGGCGCAGAGCCTCATCATTGAGGAAGTTGGTCATGGCCACCAGTTTCTCCAGAGCCTTGCCGGACACCACGAAATCACCGGAAATATCACGCTTGATGGTAATCTTCTCCGGATCTTCCTTGTTCTCGTCGTAAACCTTGACCTCTTCCTCGGTCTCGATTTCCGGCACATAGTTGTCCAGCCACTCGCCCACATAGGAGATGAGCTCCGTCAGCCCCTCCCGGGTAGCAGCAGAAATGGCGAAGAGCTTCAGCCCTTCCTTCTCTGCCAGCTCCTTCAGGCGCGGCAGATTCTCCTGGGCTTCAGGCAGGTCCATCTTGTTGGCCACCAGGATCTGGGTACGGCGGGCAATCTTCTCGCTGTACTTCTTCAGCTCCACATTGATTTTGTAATAATCCTCCACAGGATCCCGGCCCTCCAGGCCGGAAGCATCCACGATGTGCAGGATCAGCTTCGTGCGCTCCACATGGCGCAGGAAGTCGTGGCCCAGGCCCACGCCGTCAGCAGCGCCTTCGATAAGGCCCGGAATATCAGCCATGACGAAGCTCTTCTCATAATCAGTCTTCACCACGCCCAGCACAGGGGTAATGGTGGTGAAGTGATACTCCGCAATCTCAGGACGGGCCGCAGAGCAACTGGCCACCAGGCTGGACTTGCCCACACTGGGATAGCCCACCAGTCCCACATCAGCCAAGAGCTTCAGCTCCAAAATCAGGCGCTTGCTCTCACCCGGCTCGCCAAACTCGGCGAAAGTCGGGGCACGGTTGGCAGAATTGGCGAATTTCGCATTGCCGCGGCCGCCGCGGCCGCCCTTGGCCACCACAGCCTGCTGGCCGACTTCCGTCAGGTCTGCCAGCACCTCTCCCGTGGCTTCGTCCTTGACGATGGTTCCGGGGGGTACTTTCACGAAGCAGGCAGGGGCATTGGCACCGTACTGGTTCTTGATATCCCCGTTCTCTCCGTTTTCTGCCGCAAACTTCCTGTGATAGCGGAAGTCCAGCAGGGTATTCATATTCTGGTCCACGATGAAAATCACGTCACCGCCCCGGCCGCCATCGCCGCCGGCGGGGCCCCCTTTGGGCACGAATTTCTCCCGGCGGAAGGCACTCTTGCCATGACCGCCATCCCCGGCCTTGACTATGACCTTGGTTCTGTCAATGAACTGCATATTTCCTCCTTCAAGCTTAAACTCGTTGTCAAAAATGAAAAACCGGCGTTGCGATGAACACCGGCTTTTCATTCCTGACAACGCAACCTAACGTCTTCTTTTCAACAATATAAAGAATACCTGCGCCGATGTATCCCTGCGCAGGTACCCCATATTTTTAGATTACATAGCTTCCTCAGCAGTGTAAACGCTGATCTGGCGCTGGTAACGGCCCTTGCGCTCGATAGCCACCTTGCCGGCGACCTTTGCGAAGAGGGTATCGTCCTTGCCTCTGCCAACGTTATGACCCGGATGGAAGTGCGTGCCGCGCTGACGAACCAGGATGCTGCCTGCGGTCACAATCGTGCCAGCATGCTCCTTCACGCCAAGGCGCTTGGACTCACTGTCACGACCATTACGGGTGGAGCTAACGCCCTTTTTATGAGCGAACAGCTGTAAGTCAAAAGTAAACATCAAGTTCACCTCCATTGCGTGAAAGGCCAACTTTCATCGCCTTTCATTGATGCGAACTGCCTTGGGAGTGAGCTTCTCGATTTCCCTCAGCCCCAAAAGCATTGACTGTAATACAGCCTCTGTGAGATCATCGGGAGCGCCCTTGAGCTTCATCGAAAGTTTACCACTCGCGACCTCATAATCTGTCTCGCGATGCAGATGCTTTCCTATGCCCAGCAGGGCGGTCTGAGCCAGAGCCGAAACCCCTGCACAGACAATATCCTCACCGTGTGCCGCCGTGCCGCTATGGCCGGTGACCTCGTAGCCGGATATCTTCCCTTCTCCGTTTTTAAAGATCTCTACCTTAATCAATTTTGATTAAGCCTCGATCTTCTCGATGACAACCTTCGTGAACGGCTGACGATGGCCCTGACGACGACGATAGTTGGACTTCGCCTTGTACTTGAAGACAAGAATCTTGCGCTCCTTGCCCTGAGCCTCGACCTTAGCCGTAACCTTGGCACCTTCAATAACCGGCTTGCCGACCTTGACATCGCCATCGTTCACCACTGCCAGAACCTGGTCGAAGACAACTGCTTCGCCCTCAGCCTGAGCCAGCTTCTCAACGGTGATGACATCACCCTCAGCAACCTTGTACTGCTTGCCACCAGTCTTGATAATTGCGTACATGAAAACACCTCCCTGATAGTTACTCGCCAGCTTCGGTACAGCCAAAGGCTGATTTCACTTTCAAAACCTGCACTGCGCGGTTGGGGAAGGACGCCTGAGCGCCCTCTGGAATGCTCTGCGCATTCACTAGCAAAGCTTAACATAGAAAAGGCCCTGCTGTCAACAGCAGAGCCTTGAGTTTTTATATATTTTTTAGGACCTCATAACCAGGTTCACCACAAAGGCGATACTCACCAGCCACATGATCCAGCTTACATCCTTGTGCTTGCCTGCGCAGGTCTTGAGCACTGCGTAGCTCACAAAGCCGAAGGCAAAGCCATTGGCAATGGAGGAAGTCATGGGCATCATCAGAATGGTGAGGAAAGCGGGCAGAGCCACGGTGTAATCCTGCCAGTTGATCTTGCCCACATCAGCCATCATCATAGCACCTACCAGAATCAGGGCAGGAGTGGTGGCGAAGCCCGGCACCAGACCGATAAGGGGTGCAAAGGCCAGAGAAACCAAGAAGAGGACAGCCACCGTCACAGCTGTGAGACCCGTCTTGCCGCCGGCAGCGATACCTGCGGCGCTCTCTATATAGGAAGTAACCGTGGAAGTACCGAACACAGCAGAAGCCATGGTGCCCACAGCATCCGTAGTGAGGGCCCGGTCGATGTTCTCGATCTGGCCGTCCGGCTTCACCATCTTGGCCTTGCTGGTGAGACCTATCAGGGTACCCATATTATCGAAAAGTTCCACCACCGTGAAGGTGAAGATAATGGAAACAATGCCGTAGTTCCAGGCACCTGCCAGGTCAAGCTGGCCAAAAGTGGCGCTCATGCTGGGCACGCTAGTGCTGATGACATCAGTGAGGCTGTGCGGTGCCGGGGTATACCCCATCACCATGGCAATCACAGTAGTCACCACAATGCCGATAAGGATAGAGCCCTGCACATTGCGGGCCATGAGTGCGCCCGTCAGCAACAGGCTGAACAGGGAAAGCATGGTAGTAGGAGCCACCACAGAACCCAAAGTGATGAAAGTGGCAGCATCAGCCACGATGAGGCCGGAACCCTTGAGACCGATAAAGGCGATAAAGGTACCGATACCCACACCGATAGCAACCTTCAGGTCAGCAGGCACAGCATTGATGATGGCCTGACGAATGCCGCCCAGGGTCAGGATAAAGAAAATCACGCCGGAGAAGAACACAGCGCCCAAAGCTACCGTCCAGTGCAGGTGCAGCACACCTACCACATAGAAGGCAAAGAAGGCGTTCAAGCCCATGCCCGGCGCCAGAGCCACAGGATAGTTGGCAAAGACGCCCATCATGGTAGTGGCCAGAGCCGCAATCCAGATGGTGGAGGCAATGGCTGCTTCCTTGGGAATCCCGGCCTCGGCCAGGATATTGGGGTTGACGAACATGATGTAGGCCAGGGCGATGAAGGTGGTGAAGCCCGCTATCATCTCCGTCCTGATGGAGCTTCCCTTCTCCCTGATCTTAAAGAACTTCTCAATGAAATTTGGCTGCCCTGCCGACTGCTTCATTTCAGCTTGCATACGAAAAATTTCCTCCTATAGCCTTGGGCGGTTTACGGCCGCCTGGTAGAAACGCCCGCACCCTATCTGCGAGCTTATACAGTAATAACGACAACGATTAGAGTATCATGAAAGTGGACATAAGTCAATTTGATATTGCAATTAAAACTTTCACACAATATCTGCAAACAAAAAGCAGGCGAAAAACCGCCTGCCTTCTCACACGACTTATACCCCTGTCAGCTTCTGGACCTATGGATATCAGCTGCAAAGGGAAGATCTGAAACACTGTCATAAACCTCCAGGAATGCGTTGACACCGGAAGCCTCGATTATCTCTTTTACTTCCGGGCGCATGGCGCAGATTGCCACATGATGGTTCACTTCAGCTGTTTTCTTGGCTGCCTGCACCAGCGAACGAATCCCCATACTGCTTATATATTCCAATTCACTGACATCCAGCACGATATCAAGGCGCTTGGAAATCTCCGGCAACATCTCTTTATCCAAATCCGGCGCAGTCTGAGCATCCAGACGTCCCTTCAACGTAAAAAGAATCCATACCCCAAAAACTTCCTTCTTCAATTCCATCTCAATTCCCCCTTGACGCACCATCATTTTCTTCTAGCTTACCTGTCTTATTCTACAAAAGTCATTTATTTCCTTCTAAAAAAACATGCCAATTTTTGTTCCAGCACCGCAGGCGAACCTCACTCTGCCCGATAGACCGACTCATCAACAGCATGCTCATGCCTGGCCAGCAACAAGGCAACAGTAATGCCCCCTGCAGAATTGAGGGGCGTCCGCAGCATAGAAACCAGCGGGTCCACGGAAAGCACCATGCCGATGGCCTCTATGGGAATCCCCACAGATACAGCCACCGAGGCCAGGCAGATGACCGCCCCTCCCGTCACTCCTGGAGAGCCAAAGGAAAGGGCCACAGAAGTAAGCGCCAGCGTCATCAGGAAGCCTGAGCTGACCTCAATCCCGTACAGCTTGGCCAGCATGATGCTTTGCAGGATAAGGAACGCGCAATTGCCGTCCATCTTCACAGAAGCCCCCATGGGTATGGCAAAGCCAGCCAGCTTTTCCTGTACCCCCAGCTGTTTGACACATAGCTCCATGGAAAAGGGCATAGCAGCGTTGGTGCTGCCCAGAGAGGCCGGCAGCGGCAGAAAGCCAGCCAACTTTCTCAAAAAGATCCAAGGCGGCAGGTGTCCCGCCGCAGCCACCAAAGCACCGTACACCACCAGCATGAAAACCAGCATCAGCCCTTGGGCCAGCAGTGCCTCCATAAAAGCCCAAAGGGACTCCAGCCCCACCTGGAAGACAAGGGAAGCCATAGACAGGAAAGCCACCAGGGGAACCAGCCGCACGATGGTCCTTATCACCCGCAGGCAGAGAGTGTCCATGGCATTCACGATATCAATCAAAGGACGCGCTTTTTCCCCCATGCTGTTTATGGTCAGGCCAAAGAGCAACGCCAAAAAAATCACCTGCAGCATATTGCCGGAAATCACCGGCTCCGCAAACTGATGCGGTACAATCCCCACGATCATATCCAGCAGTGACATATGGGCAGCAGCAGTATCCCCGGCTGTCCCTATCTGCGCGAATTCCCCTGAAAAGATATGGACGCCCAGGAAAAGGGCACCACCAGCAGCACAAAGGGAGGTCACCAAGTACAGCCCCATCATGTACCTGCCCATTTTCCCAACTTCTGAGACATTGGAAAGATTCATGATTCCTGCCATGATGGAGAAGAGCACCACCGGTGCCAGCATCATGTTCATGGCATTCAGGAACATGGTGCGGGCGCTGCGCAGAGCGTAAGTATCAATCATGCTCACAAGGTCAGGCGAAAGCACTTCCTCCAGCACAGAACCGACCAGAAGGCCCAATGCCATACCCATCAGGGTATTGCGCACCTGCTTCTTCTTGTCCTTGCGCACCTCGATGGAAAGGCAGTTCTTGCCGTTCCTGCGGGAATACCCCAGCCACTCGCGATTGCTGGTCAGGATGATGTGACGGAAATAATCCACCTCTTCCTCTGTCCAGGAATTTTCTTCGCTCAAAGGATTATACGCCTCGCCCTCTGAGGTCAGACGCAAGCTCACCGCGCCAAAGCGGCGATGTATGCCCACTTTGACTTCCTTGCTTTTATGCTCAAAAAGGCGGTAGCAGATTTCTTCCAGCAAGAGGCTGGAGCGTATGACTGCCGCATGCTCTATGCCCATCTGCACGAGCTTTTCTTCAATTTTGCCCTGTTCGCTCCCAAAGGTTTCCTTCGTCAGCAGGAAACTGGACGCATTTCCTATCATAACGCCGCCACCGCAGCAAAGGCCCTGCCTGCCGCCTCTATAGTGCGGTCAATGTCCTCCTCGCTGTGGGCGCCGCTCATGAACAATGTCTCGAACTGGGAAGGAGCCAGATAGATGCCCTGCTCCAGCATGGCCTTGAACCAGACCTTGAAGGCTTCTTGGTCGGCGGCTTCTGCATCAGCGTAGTCATAGACTTCCTTTTCGCTGAAGAAGATGCCAAACATGGAGCCTGCCTGATGGGCCTGAATGGAGACGCCCGCTTCCCTGGCCTTTTCCTGCCAGCCCAGCAGGAGTTTTTTCGTCTTCAAGGTGAGCTTCCGGCTGTAGTCCGGCTCACCATGCTCCGGCTCGGCGGTGATGATTTTGAGAGTCTCCAGCCCAGCCGTCATGGCCAGTGGATTGCCGGAGAGGGTGCCTGCCTGGTACACGGGACCGGAAGGCGAAACCTTTGACATAATCTCCCGCTTGCCGCCGTAAGCTGCCACCGGCAGGCCGCCGCCGATGATCTTGCCCAGACAGGTGAGATCAGGGACGATGCCGTAGGCCGCTTGAGCCCCACCCAGGGAGGCACGGAAGCCGCACATGACCTCGTCGAAAATAAGGAGGGTGCCGTGTTCCTCCGTGAGCTTCCGCAACAGACGCAGATACCCCTGTTTGGGAGGAATGCAGCCCATGTTGCCAGCCACCGGCTCCACGATGACGGCGGCAAGCTCGTCACCGCATTTTTCCATGATTTCCTTGAAAGCCTCTTCGTCATTGTAGGGAATGGTGATGGTATCTGCCGCCGTTCCCTTGGTGACACCGGGAGAGCTGGGCACGCCGAAGGTGGCCATGCCGCTGCCGGCGCTCACCAGCAGGCTGTCGCTGTGGCCGTGGTAGCAGCCGATAAACTTGAGGATTTTCTCCCTGCCCGTATAGCCACGGGCCAAGCGCAGGGCACTCATGGTGGCCTCCGTGCCAGAATTCACCATGCGGAGCATTTCCATGGAAGGATAGACGGACTGGACAAGCTTCGCCAGCTCACTCTCAATCACCGTGGGCGCACCGTAGCTGGTGCCCCGGGCAGCAGCCTCCTGCAGGGCCTTCACTACCTGGGGATGGGCATGGCCCACCACCATGGGACCCCAGGAGCCTACATAATCTATATACTCATTGCCGTCAATATCGTATATCTTGTCCCCCTCAGCCCGGGCGATGAAAGGAGGGTTGCAGTCCACGCTCCTGTAGGAACGCACCGGACTGTTCACCCCGCCGGGCATCAAGGTTTTGGCTTCATTGAAGGCTTCAAGAGATTTAGACAAATTCAGCATATACAAGCCACTCCTTGTTGTAGAACATTTGCTCTCTTCATAGTTCTTGTGGTATACATTAACCAAGCTACAAAACGGTAGGCGGTTAGCCCTCTCATCAAAGCTGGCGTTAAAAGCGCGCGGTCGATCGGCAGATGGGAGGTGATAGCATGAATGATACGACGCTTCTGCTGTTGCTGATTTTGTTAATCATCCTCGCTGTCAACAGCAGAAAGAAATAACCGCCCCAGTTCCCCAACTTTGGCGGTTAATCTTGTATTGACCTGAAATTTTGAGGGCTAACCGTTTACCAGTAGCCTGCCTCCTGTTAGCACAGGAGGCTTTTTCTACATGTATTGTAACATATTTACAGCCCTGTTTCAATTATCCTTCAATAAACAATTCCTTCCTCCAGCCAGCGGGCAGCATCAAGGGCATGATAGGTGATGATCATTTCTGCCCCGGCCCGCTTCATGCAGTTCAGGGACTCCAGCACAATGCGTGGCTCGTCAATCCAGCCGTTGGCGGCAGCGGCCTTCACCATGGCATACTCGCCGCTGACATTGTAGGTGACCAAGGGCAGGTCGCACTTCTCCTTGGCCTCTTTCACAATGTCCAGATACGCCAGAGCAGGCTTCACGATAATCATGTCTGCACCCTCGGCCATATCCAGAGCCAGTTCCTTCATGGCCTCACGACGGTTGGCCGGATCCATCTGGTACTGGCGGCGGTCACCGAATTGGGGAGCGCTGTCAGCCGCATCGCGGAAGGGGCCGTAGTAACCGGAGGCATACTTGATGGCATAGCTCATGATGGCGGTGTTGATATGACCCTTTTCGTCCAAAGCCTCACGGATAGCCGCCACCCTGCCGTCCATCATGTCAGAAGGCGCCACGATATCAGCCCCGGCCTCAGCCTGGCTCACCGCCACCTTCTGCAGGTGCTTCAGAGTAGCATCATTGTCCACATAATGGCCGCAAAGCTCCCCGCAATGGCCGTGGCTGGTATACTCGCAAAGGCACACATCGCCGATGATCACCAGTTCCGGCACTTCCTGCTTGATGGCCACGATGGCCCGCTGCACAGGGCTCTTCATATCCCAGGCAGAAGAGCCGATCTCGTCCTTGTACTCAGGAATGCCGAAGACCTCCACCGCAGGAATCCCCAGGGAAGCCACCAGCTTGGCCTCCTCCACTGCCTGGTCCACAGACAGATGGTAGCAGCCGGGCATGGAAGGAATCTCCTCCCTTACATTGGTGCCCGGTACAAGAAACAGAGGATAGATGAAATCCTTCACGGAAAGAGACGTCTCCCGCACCATGGCGCGGAGGTTCTTGGAAATGCGCATACGGCGTGGCCGCAGTACCTGATTGAGCATAGTATGGCTTCCTTTCAATTATGTTAACTTATGCCTGAAAATGTTCGCTTATAACCTTAACTAAGCCGTTAATGGTGTATTCTGCCGCTTCCATATCCGGCTCCAGGCCGTTATTCCTGGCGGTCTCTGCCGTAACGGGACCGATGCAGGCCAGCTTTACGCCATTGAGCAAATCCTTGCTGCCCAAGAGCTTCAGCAGGTTGGTCACCGTGGAGGAACTGGTGAAGGTCACCAGGTCAATCTCTCCTGCGGCCAGCTTCGCCTTCAATTCCTCGGCACTATCTTCCGCAGTCACCGTCTGATAAACCGGCACCACATCCACCGTATGCCCCTGCTCCCGCAGCTTCTCGGGCAGGATTTCCCTGGCCTTCTGGGCCCGGGGAAGAAGGATCTTGGCATGGGGAGGCAGCTTGCCCTTCAAGGCTTCCAGTATGCCCTCAGCCCTGAATTCCTGGGGAACCACATCTGCCCTGATGCCGTATTCCCTGAGCTTCTCTGCCGTAGCGGAACCAATAGCTGCTGCCTTGGCAAAGCCCAGCGCCCGGGTATCCTTCCCGGCACCGAACAGGCGGGAGAAGAAATGCTCCACCCCGTTGGTGCTGGTGAAAATCAGCCAGTGGTAATCCTGCACATGTGCAAGGGCCTCGTCCAGTGCTTTATAGTCATCTTCCGGAGCCCTGAGCTCGATGGCAGGAGCCTCAATCACTCCCGCCCCCAGAGCCTCCAAGGCCGCCGTCAGCTTGGAAGCCTGGCTCCTTGCCCGGGTAACCAGCACAGTCTTGCCAAAGAGGGGGCGGTACTCCAGGTCATCAAACCACTTGAGGCTTTCACGGAGCTTCACGACCTCACCCACAATAAAGATAGCAGGCGGCTTCAAACCGGCCTTCTTCACATCCTCGGCTGCGGTGCCCACGGTGGTTTCCAGCACCCGCTGCTCAGCCTTGGTGCCCCAGCGGATCACTGCCGCCGGAGTATCAGCACTGCGCCCATGCTTGATAAGTTCCTCGGTGATATGGGGCAGATTAGCCACCCCCATGAGGAACACCAGCGTGTCCACCCCCATGGAAAGCTTGTCCCAGCGCATATTGGAGCCGCCCTTGGTGGGGTCTTCATGGCCCGTCACCACCGCAAAGGAGGTAGCTACCGCCCGATGGGTCACGGGAATCCCCGCATAGGCGGGCACGGAAATGGCAGAGGTAATCCCCGGCACGATTTCAAAGGGCAGATGGTTCTCCCTGAGCAGCAGGGCTTCTTCCCCGCCCCGTCCGAAGACAAAGGGGTCGCCGCCCTTCAGGCGCACCACGACCTTGCCTTCTTTGGCCTTGTCCACCAAAAGCTGGTTGATATCCTCCTGCTTCATGGTGTGGTTACTGGAAGCCTTGCCCACATAGATGTACTCCGCTTCCTCCGGCGCCCACTGAAGAATCCTGGGATCTGCCAGCCTGTCGTAGACTACAACCTCTGCCATCTTCAGGCAATCCACTGCCTTCAAGCTGATAAGCCGGTAATCTCCCGGGCCTGCCCCTACTAAATATACCATTCCTGCCATAATCAAAACTCCTTACTTATCCAGCAAAAGCCCCAATTCCTGCATGATTTCCAGTCCCCCGGCAGCCAGCAATTTCTCTGCCAGTTGGCTGCCCAACTGCTCAGCTTCACTCTTGGCCCCGGTCAGCTTGTCACGATATAAGCGGGCGCCATCCAGAGAAGCAATCACTGCTTCCAGCTGCAATTCCTCATTTTCCACAGACCCAAAGACACCCACAGGCACCTGGCAGCCTCCCTCGACTTTGGCAAGGAAGGCCCGCTCGCCCTTGGCGCAGGCTGCCATATCCCCATCATTGAGGAAAGCAATCATCTCAAGGATTTCCTTGTCCTCTGCCCGTGCCTCAATGGCCAAAGCTCCCTGCCCCACGGCAGGCAACATGATTTCCCTGGGCATCACTTCGGCTATCCTGTCCTTGAAGCCCAGCCTGGTAAGCCCTGCCACCGCCAGCACGATGGCATCGAAGTTCTCCTCTTCCAGTTTCCGCAGGCGGGTGTTCACATTGCCCCTGAGGTCCTGAATATTCAGGTCAGGACGGGCATGCAGGAGCTGTGCCTTGCGGCGCAGGCTGGAGGTGCCCACCTTGGCTCCCTTGGGCAAATCCTCAAAATGGCCGTATTTAAGGCTGACCACGGCATCGCCGGGGTCAGCCCTCTTGGTAATGGCTGCAATGACAAGACCCTCAGGAACTTCCGTGGGCATATCCTTGAGGCTGTGTACAGCCAGGTCTATGCCCCCGTCCAGCATTTCCTGCTCCAGTTCCTTGGTAAAGAGCCCCTTGCCCCCAATCTTGGCCAGGGGGGCATCAAGGATTTTGTCACCCTTGGTGGTCATGAGTTTCTTCTCCACCTGCAGGCCGGGATATTCTTTTCTCAGGCACTCCGCCACATAATCAGCCTGCCAAAGGGCCAGCTTACTGCTGCGCGTACCGATAACAATCTTTTTCCTCACTCTTGGTCTCTCCTATGGTGTCCAGCTTAAAGAGGGCCCTCATGGCCTCAATGTAGAATTCCTCCTGCTCAGTGCCCGCAGCGGCTGTAAGCTTCATCATGGGCATGCGCAGGATCTTGCGCACTATCATGCGGCTCATGTGCTCCACCTGCCGCCACTGGGCTTCATTGAGCTCCGGCAGCTTGGAGGACGCACGGCGCACCTCCCGGGCGCGTATGCGCTCGCAGCGATTGGACAGCAGGGCCATAATGGGCTGGAAGGAAAGGTACTGGAACCGCTTCTCGATGGCGGCTGCTTCCTCCTCCACAATAGCATAGGCGGCCTTGGCCTCCCGGCGGCGCTCCTCCACATGCTCATCAACTACTGCTTCCAGTGAGTCTATATTGTAGAGGGTAACCCCCTTGATATCCGCCACCTCCGGATCCACATCCCGGGGCACAGCAATATCGATGAAGAACAGGGGCCTTCCCTTCCTCTTTGCCATAAGCTGCTGGGTCTCCCAGGGCTTCACCACATAGTGGGGCGCGCCGGTGGAAGTGACAATCACATCTGCCTCCACAGCCCTGCGCATAGCCTGATCCCAGGGAACTGCTTCCCCGCCAAACTCCGCGGCCAAAGTCTCAGCCTTGTCCAGATGGCGGTTGGCCACCATGATTTTCTTCACCCCACGGGCCACCAGATGCTGGGCGGTAAGCTCAGCCATCTTGCCTGCACCGAAAATCAGGGCTCCGGCTCCCTCAAGATTCCCCAGTTCCTGACGGGCCAACTCCACAGCTGCATAGCTGACAGACACGGAATTGTAAGCAATGCGGGTCTCCGTCCTCACCCGCTTGCCCGTGGCGATGGCCCGGTGGAACAAGGTATTGATGACAGTGCTGGTGGTGCCGGCCTCCCGGGCAAGGGCATAGGCTTCCTTCACCTGGGAGAGGATCTGCCCCTCCCCCAACACCAGGGAGTCAAGGCTGGAAGCCACCAGGAACAAATGCCTGATGCACTCCTCGTCCACATATTTATAAAGATACTCGTCAATATCTTCCTCATTGCCCGTGAGGTCAAAGAGGAACTGCTTGAGGGTGACCTCATCAGAGGCAGCATCGTCCACCACCGCATAAATCTCGCTGCGGTTGCAGGTGGAAAGCACCACCATTTCCTGAAGACCGTCATATTCTGACAAATTCATGAGACCCTGACGCACTGCGCCCTTGGCAAGGGAAAAACGCTCCCTCACCTCCACAGGTGCCGTCTTATGATTCAGCCCCAACATCAGTAATTGCATTTCTTATCTCAGCCTCCGCCTGCTCAAGTTCCCCACTTCTCACTAAAGCCAATACACCGGGCGACAAAGCCTGCCGCCAAAAATCCTGCCGCTCACTGCTGTCAGACAAGCGCTCCTTCATCTCCGCGCGCATTTCCTTCAGCCGCTCAAGCCAAAGTCCAAAGCTCTCCGGGAACTCCTGCTCAAGCTCCCGCCGCAGGGCTCTGGAAAAACCGGGGCTGGCTCCCTCCGTAGAAAGGGTCACCAGCAAATCACCCCGCCTGAAACTGGAAGGCACGGTAAAGTCCGTCTGCTCAGGCTCGGTCACATCATTGACCAGCGCCCCCACCTCTCTGGCTTCTTCTGCCGCCTGCTCATTTACGTCTCTGTTGTCCGTAGCGCAGAAGACCAAAAGAGGCTTCATGTCCTTCAGCATGCCCTTCATATACCGAAGCTCATACCAGTCTACCAGTCCTGCATGGGCCAGTTCCAAAAGCCGCTCCGTAAGCTTCGGGGCCACCAGGGTAACTTTCCCGGCCGCCTGCAGCAGCCCCATCACCTTCCGCTCAGCCACCCTGCCGCCCCCAACCACGATGCAGCGCCTGCCCGTCAGGTCCAGGTTCATAGGATAAAACAAAATTCCAACGCCTCAACTTTCGAATCGGGGCGTGTTGAAAAACTCCACCTGCACGCTACATCGGCCATTTTTCCGCCTGACTGCGTCAGCGAAACCTTGACGTAGCTCTGCTACGACTGCGGTCTCACTTCCTTGTCATACGAAAAAATGTCTCGCTGTATCGCACAGTTTCTGTTTTCCAACACACCCTTATGAATGACTGTCAATTACGAATCCGATTCACTCTTTATATTCTCTACTTATTATAACCTTTCCTGCTAGGAAATTAAAGAGATTTCACAAGACGGACATAAATATTTCCAACAGTTGCCACGCCTGGGCTTTAGTGGTATATTGAGAGTAGAAATCAGAATTTTTGCAAAGGATGGTGACGTTAAAATGACTGCCCTCAGAAATCAGGCTATGGACATCATCAGTGAACTGCCGGAAGAACATATTGCATATGTTCTTGCCATTCTAGAAAATATACAGAGAATTTCCCGCCCCCGGGAAATCCCTCATGCCTCTGCACAATTCCCCCTCCATTTGACCAAAAGAGAAAACTATGATGAAATAGAGCAGGCGCTCAATGCAATTTCAGGAGCCGTGCCAGACACCGGTATGAGCTTGGAGGAATACAGGGCGGAAAGGCTGGCAAAATATGAGACTATTGCTTGATACCAATATTGTTCTAGATGTATTCCTCAAACGCCAGCCATTTTACGAGGCCAGCAAAACCATTATGGATTTGTCAAAATTTGAGCAATTCGATGAATACGTCTCTGCCTCAACCGTAACAGATATCTACTACATCACCAGCAAAAACATCAAGGACGCGCAGGCCACCCGCAATCTTCTCAACCAAATGCTCAAAACGATTCATATATCTGCTGTAACGGAAGATGACATAAAAAACGCACTTCACCTGTCATGTAAAGACTTCGAGGACGCAGTCCAATTTGCCGTTGCTTCCTCTTATGAAATGGACGGCATTATCACCCGCAACAAAGATGACTTTCATCAAGCGGAAATCAATGTTTGGAGTCCTCAAGAGTTTCTGGATATCATTGCTTACCTAATGAAATGAAAACCACCTCCATCAGCCCCGCTAAAGGACAACTGATGGAGGTGGTTTCGTTTATTGCAGCAGCGACAAGACGCTGCTGCTATTCTGATTGGCCTGGGCCAGCATGGACTGGGCGGCCTGGGTGAGGACGTTGCTCTTGGTGTATTCCATCATTTCCTTTGCCATGTCCGCATCACGGATGGTACTCTCGGAACTGGTGGTGTTCTCATGGCTGATGGTGAGGGTATCCTCCGTCTGCTCCAAGCGATTGATATAGGAGCCTACCTGCGTCATTTCATTAAGGGCGTAGTTGATAGCCTTGTCCAGAGGGCCATCAACGCTGGGGTCAGTGAGGCTCCCCAACAGGCGTTGGGCTGAGGCACGGGTTCTGACACTAGCTACTTTTTCCAACGCCTCATCAGTCTTCACTTTGAAAAGCGCTTTAGTATCAAGATTTTCGATATAACAGTTAATACGCTGATTGGCTTTGGTTCCAGTGTGAACTATGAGAGGCTTATATTTAGTTCTCACATTTACTCCATCAACAGACCCCAGCACCCCCCTACCAATAGCCTCACCTTGATTGCTTGTTACATTGCCAGTCATATTTTCAATAGTAATAACACCTGCATGACTGTCGTAACCACTTCCTATCCCAGCACCAAGTTCAGCAGATATATTAACAATAGAATCTCTTATGGTAATATTTCCAGCATCAGACCTTCTTCTGCCGCTACCGATACCTGCTCCACCATATAGAGAAGGATTATTCCTATCCCCTATATCGATGGTATTTATATTTATAAGCGACTCTTCAATAGTGATATTTCCCACACTTGATTTCCCAGCACCACCACCACTACCTATGCACGCACCACCAGAAGCCAATCCTTTAATACTGGCATTTTTTATGGTTATATTGCCGGCTGAGCCTCTTCTGCCAGATCCTATATTAGTTCCATCTCCAGAGCAAGAAATGTCAAAATTACCACCATTTATTGTAATATCACCTATTCCACCACTGATTCCAGATCCGATTGCAGCACCAAAATTGGCCATTTTTTCGATAGCAGTTAATGTGTAATTGCCGCTGTTGATAGTCAGATTTGCGTTACTATTTTCCGTTTGGTTTGTGCCAATCATAGCAGCAAGGAAGTTATTACAGCACATGTCCAAAGAACCAGTGCCTTCTATTGTAAGTCCGTTGCCTATATGTATCATAGCCGAAGCAGCAGCCTGAGGTTGACTCAGGCCTACTATATTCTTGCCTTTAATTGACAATACGTTATCACTACCGAAAAATTTTAGAAAAGAACTGTCCATAGGAGATTTGCTATCATATTCAATATTTAAATCTTCAAGCCAAAGGTTCGCCTTACCAGAAGCAGGTCCATTTATATATACATTTTTCAGTTTCTCCGAAGTAGCCTGCGTGATTTTTACTCCAGCCAATCCATCAGCTATGGTAATATCACCAGTAAATCCTTCAGCGAGCTCATATACCCCAGAAGCGGTTATAGTGTGGTTTCCACTGGTAAGCGTAACGGGAGTGCCGCTAGGTTCAATCACTCCGGTACTGACACCGCCATCTATAACGGCATTGTCAATCGCTGTATAACTCCACCCACGCCCGTATTCGCCGTTAAGCAGCAACTTCCCATTATAGTGCGTAGTCGCCACAATATCATCAATCTGCTTCAGCTTCTCATCGAATTCTTTCTGTATGGTAGCCCTGTCCGCATCCGTATTACTATCATTAGCTGCATTAATAGCCAGCTGCTTCATTTCTCTCAGTTCATCTACGATCCCCTGGATCCCCCCCTCTGCCACCTTCAGCATAGAGCGTCCTGTACGCGTATTGTCAATATCCTGCCGCAGGCTCCTTATTTGCGCCTGCATTCTTTCTGAAATACTATAGTCCGCAGTTCCGTCTCCTGCGCTCACGATTTTTAGACCACTGGCTACCTTGGATAGTTGCTTGCCTAACTTAGACACATTTTTATTAAGTTCCCCCAATGTCATATTCGCCGAAGGATTATTAACCACCGTCATAGCCATGTTCCTTACCTCCTTGGCCGCCCCTCCCTGGGCTTTCCTCTTATTTTTCATCGCCACCCATCAGGATACGCCTGCTACGCCCACATACTTTTCTCCATGCTGGAAAAAGTCGTCAGCAGGGACGGGTCTATATCAAGTCCCTCTGCGATATCCAAAAGCAGGGCGATAGATATGTTGTCGCCGTACTTCCCCCGCTCAATACGGCTCAATGTACTCTGGCTGATATGCACCTTCTCTGCCAGCTGGTTCTGCTCCCAGCCGTGCAATGTGCGATAATATGCTATTTTGGCTCCGATCTGTCTATAGAAAACATCCCGACAAATTCCCACTTTATCCACTCCTCTACACTGTGCCTATTATAATTATCGCATTTAACCGCCCTTTCTTTTGGCATATAATCGCCGTATTACATCAAGTATATGCATATTGTATGCAAGCTATTCTCAAATAGTGATTTTCTCTAATACATACTAATTGTCATCGATATTATAGTGTTTTTCACTTTACATTACAACGTATTTTTTCCTTTTATTGTATTTCACTATGCTATAACCTATACTGTTATACAAAGGAGGGATATGATGAGCAAAGGAATACGACTAAAGTCTATACGCAAGGCACTTGCCCTTAACCAAACAGACTTCGGTGCCCGTATAAATCTAAGCCAAACTACCATCGGCCAGTACGAAAAAGAAACACGCCCCATCACGGAGCGTGTCATATCGCAGTTGGTCAGCGAATTTCATATAAATGAAGAATACCTGCGTCACGGAACCGGGGACATGTTCATCGATCAGACGCCAAAACTCGTCCGGCAGCTGGCTGACGAGCTCTCCCTCTCTGACAGGGAGCAGCATCTGCTGCTGACCTTCCTTTCCTTCCCTCCCGAAACCCGCGCACAGGTCCTCGACTTCGCCCAGGAATTTGTAGTTAAACTACAGCAAATAGGAAAAAATTGATGCAACGCAAAAAAGGCTGATGCATGCTCACCTGAGTACGCATCAGCTTTTTCTGTTCAATATCAGTAAATTTTAGTTGCCTAACTCCCCCGGCGCTAAAGCACCGTCACCGTCTTCTCTCACCATACTGCTCTTCATACTCCCGCAGTATGCCTTCAAAATTTCGTCTGCGTCTACGACCTGTGACCTTCACCAGAGGGTCAACGAACTTTACATATGTCTTCGACAGGAATTTCGTGTCAGCCTCCCTTCTCCCTCCACGGAGTCCTTGGAGACTGTCCAGCATCCTGCGATTGGCCAGCTCAACGCGCTTTCTGGCAAAAGCGGCCACGCATTGCGTACAGTAGAGGCCATCATCTATATGGGTGCCACATCGCTTGCATGTATGCGTATGTATAGCCCTGTTTTTCTCGAGGAAGCCTTCTTTCCTCATGCGTATCAAGGTCCTCAAAGAAAGGCCTGTGCCACGTGCAATGGAAACCAAGTCCGCATCGGCATGCTCAAAAAGATAATCCCGTACGACCTGCCGCTGTTCTTCCCGCTTTACTTTGCACTCCAGGCAGCATCCCTCTCCCAAATCCAGATAGACCCGATTGCAGTAGGGACAGTTCTTCAGTTCGCCATCCATTGAATCATCTCCTTTTGCATCATTATCCTTCGATTCTATTCTACATTTGCCTTAAAATCCCTGCCCAAAAATTTTCTATCCAATGCCATGCGCAAATTCCCAGAAAAGCATGCTATATAAAAGCCACCTCCATCAGCCCCGCAAAACGGAATAGCTGATGGAGGTGGTTTCGTTTACTGCAACAGCGACAAGACACTGCTGCTATTCTGGTTGGCCTGAGCCAACATTGACTGGGCGGCCTGTGTAAGGATGTTGCTCTTGGTGTATTCCGTGAATTCCTTGGCCATATCCGCATCACGGATAGTTGATTCAGAAGCAGCAGTGCTTTCCTGCTGGACAATGATGTTGTCATGGGTGGTTTCCAGACGACTGGTCTGGGCGCCAACCATGGTGGCGGCATCTGCCAGATATTGTATCGCCTTATCCAGTAGCCCCGGCTCATCTTTGGTGACCATACGTGTGCCATCCCGGGACATGCGACCTGCCTGATTGCCCAGGAGTTCCTCGCGGTGGGCTACAGTTAGGACATCGTAGTCCTTGTAGCTTTTCAGCCTCATATTGTAGCCAAAAATGTGATCCATGGAAGTCTGGGGGATTTGCAGGTGAATGTTCATGCTGGCCTTATCCGTATGATGTATGATGAGGTCGTTGACATAGACTTTACGCGTCAGACGTTCCACATCATCGTAAATGCCATCAGCCAGCTTGGCCCCCTTTTCCTGCAAATCGGGATAAAGGTGAAAGCCCTGTACCTTGTAGTAGTTTTTATCTCTTTCCCACAGATTGAACATACGATCATCATAAACCGTCAAAAGCCCTTTCTGGGGATCTGCTGCAAAATGCAGGAAATGTGAATGATTATTTTTCATGTGTTCCAACGCATCGCCGCCTTGAGCGTAAATAGCCTCCACCAGCGATTCCACATCAGTCACATTGGAAATATCAATCAACGCGGACTTGAAATCCGCCCCTGACCCTCCGCTCTCGGGACGATTGGCATACTCTTCATCATTGCCATTCATGAAGATGAAGTTCATCCACTGATTGGGGCAGGTTGCGCAATATACCCTAAAACCCTTGTCATAATAGTCTTCTGGTATAGACCTGCCCACTTCACTGAAATCAATGGTATAGGCACTCATGATACCTTCCGTTATGCTGACTGTTTCATTGTTACCAGCTTCTTCCGACAAGTATGCGTTTATCTTCAATTCCTTATTGCCAGTATCCTCGAAGCATCTGCCATTCTGTCCTACCATGATGCCGATAAAAGCATCGGCGATAGAGGCTCCACCATTCACAGCAGTTCGCAAATCATTCAAATCTACCGTTCCATAGGTAGAGGCGTGCTTCATCGCATCAAATGCCCTCGGCTCCTTCTTGTCAATGAATTCATAGCTGCCATAATAAGAAGCATTGAGGATCTTTCCCTTCAACTCATCTATAAAAGACTCCAAAGCATCAGCATCAGTGTTGTCATAGGCTGAGAGGTCTATAGTATAAGATGCCCTGGCTCCGTCATGATAATCCCCTGCATCTACTCCGTCATTATTTTGGACTACAGTGCCATTATAGGATTTTACGGGCTGAAATGCTACCTCAGTGTAGGTAGGTGCCTGAGCCGGAGTAGCCTTTATCTCACCTGTCGCTTTATTAATCAGATCATCGTCAATGCCGCCATCAACAGAAGCATCATAAAAACCATCATACACACGGATTTCGGTGCCTTTTGACGAGGCATCCAAAATCATGTGACCATTGCTCAGAGAAAACAAAACGCCCGTGCGGTTGGTGTTGGCACCATTATTCCACTTGTAAAGCGCTTCTTTATCGGCTGTGCCATTGATGCCGATGTAGTATACCCCCGTGTCATCGCGAGTCAGCCCGGCACTCCCCGCCACAAAACGCACATAGGCAGTCGCAGTCCCTTCTTGGCCTGTTATGCGAATGCCGGAACCGGGAGACACCGTACCAATATCCAGCCCAATAGTCGCATAGCTGCCAGCTGAGCCGCCGACATAATGCCCCTCTGTAACTGTTTCCCATATTTCCATATCCGTGTCAGGATCGATCACTCTGCGCTTTTCTGCTTCCACCCATCTGCCGGAAGTGGGCGCTACCCCTTGGTCTCTCAACGGCGACGATACTGGATCTATCAAGCCAGTAGCAAAAGCGCCACTGCGCCCCGATGTTGCCGCCACACCATCACCATTGGATTTTTCCGCCGTGCCTCCCAACTGTGACCAACCACCGGCTGTAGCGCTATTGGAAGCTGTTCCCGGCTCCTTCATCGTCAGCGTGACCACTGCACCGCTGACGGATGTGTCCCCCACGCCGCCCCAATCTTTGACGGCCGCAGCCGCTCTTTCTGCTATCTGCTCGGAGGTGGTGCATCCGCTGATGTCTATTTCCGTCACATTCTCATACTTCACATCACCATGACGGTAATTCTTGTTGCCCGGGTCACTGGTGAGGACATAATACTCTTTAGTATTCTCATTACCATCCTTGGTAGTGTAGAAGCCTACTCCCTCTGCAGCAGCAGCGTCAGCATAACCGCTGAAATCCATGGTGAAGGTAGCAGGGCTGCCCGTCTGCGGATCATCACGATACCCGGCTCCACCGCCCGTCATATTCACGCTAGTTTCACTTCCCAGCAAAGGCTCTGCTGTAGCGTCTGTGGATTCAAATGCTGGCAGAACGCCAAAGGGGCCTTCAATACCATCCAGCGTATCATACTCATCTTCTATCAGTTCCAAGCCGCTCCCCAATACAAAATTGGGCTGGTTGAAGCCTTCCCAGGAATTAACCCTCTCAATCTCTTTGCTGCCCACCAGCAACAATTTCCCATTGTAATTCGTTTCATAAGCAATATCATTGATATGCTCAAATCCTTGCGAAATCTCTTTCTGTATGGTAATTCTGTCAAGATCAGTATTGCTATCGTTATCAGCATCAATGACCTTGGCCTTGATGTTCTTCATAATCTCTATCTGCTGTTGAATCCCCCCTGCCGCTACGTTCAGCATGGAAATGCCCGTCTGCACATTGGCCTCATCCCTGTCCAAGGCCCTAGTCCGCACCCGCATCTTTTCAGATATGGCATACTCCGAGGCTCCGTCCCCAGCACCTACTACTTTCTGACCACTGGAAACCTTGGCAAGTTGCTTGCCCAACTTGGAGACATTTTTGTTGAGCTCGCCCAAGCTCATCATGGCCGAAGGATTGTTGATCACTGTCATCGCCATATTCCATACCTCCCCAGGCCGCCCATCCATAGACTGCCCTGATTTCTATATGTCGCACAAACGTACATGTTATTTCACTCTATTTATATTATCGTAGAAACATTTTTTTCCTTAAATCAGTTTTTCTTCTTTTTTGCAATTTTGAGATTATTTAAGGCCACCAATTGATGTTTTTCGTTGCCGCCCCCCAACTTTCACCACATCAAAAATGCCCCAAAAAAGGCTGCTGCATGTCATTCTGAACATGCAACAGCCCTCACTATCCCTCCTAATCCAGGGACACAATCTTATTCTTCAGCACATAAATAAGCGCCTGGGTCCTGTCCTTGACCTTCAGCTTGTGGAACAGGCCTGACAGGTGATTTTTCACTGTCTTTTCGGAAATGCCCAAAGCCTTGGCAATATCCTGGTTGGACAGGCCCTTCACCATGCAGTGGAGCACATCCATCTCGCGGGCAGTGATGCGTTCCTTGTGACCGGCGTCCCACATCTCCTTGGCCAGCGTGCCGAAATCCTCTCCTTCGGGCACGTCCCCAAACAGACGCTCGGAAAGCTGGGGATAGATGAAGGCATTGCCTTCGTTCACCACGTGGATGGCCCGCACCAATACGCTGGGCTCCACGTCCTTCAGCAGGTAGCCAAGGGCGCCGTTCTTCAGCATTTCCAGCACGTAGTTGTCGCTGTCGTGGATGGTCAGGGCGATGATCTTGGTCTTGCTGCCCAGCTCCAGCAGCTGCTTGGTGACCTCCAGGCCCGTGGTGCCGGGCATATTGATGTCCAGCAGCAACACATCCGGCTGCAGGGCCAAGGTGCGGGCCAGTGTCTCCTGGCCATCCTCAGCCTCGCCCACGATTTCCAGATCGTCCTCGAAACTAAGTACCCGCTTGATGCCCTGGCGGAACAGGGTATGGTCATCTGCTATCAATACTCTTATTGCCATTTGCTTCTTCCTCTATTCTTTCTGCATCAGTTACTATCATATCCTTATCATCCAGTATACGGGCTTTGAGGAAAATCAGCAACTCCGATTCTGTATGACTTCTGGAAGTATGCCTGAAAAAATGTCCCAACACGGGCAAATCTCCCAGGAAAGGTATCTTGGAAAGCCTTTGGGCTTCCTCGCTGCCAATGAGTCCCCCTATGACCATGGTCTCCCCGTCCTTCAGGCGCACATTGGTATCAGCACTGCGGGTCTGGAAGCGGTAGGCCTTTATATCCTCCACGTATAATGGGGAGCTGACCTCCGTATGCACAGAGGCCGTGATATCGCCATCATCATTGACCCGCGGCGTGTAGCGCAGGATAATGCCTGCTTTGCGGTATTTGATGGAATTGGTGGTGATGTCGTTGGCAGTGGTCTGCTCCGGCACCGGCACTTCCCCGCCAATCTCAATCACCGCTTCATGGCCCTGCAGGGTGGTGATATTGGGACGGGACAATAGTTTCGCCTTGCCCGAAGTGACCAGGGCATCTATCTTGGCATCAAGATAAACATTATACCCCAAAACTCCCGGTCCTATGCCGTAGCGGATGGTGCTGCCACCGGGGTCCTTGATATAGCTTTCCTGCTCCCAGCGCTGACGCCAGCTGCGCTCAAGAGGCTGGCGATGGGACTGCCAGCTCCATTCCACCCCCAAATCCCTGGAGGCGTCCTTGGAGATAGCCACAATCTTAGCCTCAAGAGAAACCTGTCTGGCAGGCACATCAAGGCGTTTCAGGATTTCCTCCATGGCCCGTGCCTCGGCAGGAGTGCCGTAAAGCACGACAGAATTAGTAGCCGGGTCTGCCATGACCCTCAGCCCTTCTGCATCATTTGCCTTAGGTTCCGGGTCTATTTGCCTACTTTTTCCTTTGCCTTCATTTTTATCATTCGCTATACTTGCCGTTTCTCCTTTTTCTTCCAAAGAGATTTTTGCCATGCGGGCAATTACCCTGGGGTCGGCATGGCGCAGGGTATAAACATGAATGCTGCGGCTGCCCCTGCCAGGCAGGGTGATGAGGTAGACCCCCTGCTCCTTCAGGAGCACCAATCCCTTGGCAGCAGCGATGTGCTCGATGATTTCCTCCGGCTCGGCAGTGATGCAGAGGGTAACCGTACCCCCTACAGCATCATCCATCACCAGGTCAAGCCCGCCCATGCGGGCCGCCCCCAGCAGCAGGGAGCGGACATTGCCCTCGGTGGCCTGTATGGTCATAGGTGAGGCGGACACCACCTTCATGTCGCTTGACCAAAAGGAAAGAACCAGCAATAGGCCCAGCATTAATCTCCATAATGGTCTTCCCATATTTCATCATCCCTCTTTGTCATGGCAATTCCAGCCATTTTTCTCCCTGGGGAGTGCTTACCAGCACCCGTCTGGCTTCAATTGCTGTCACCGTCAGCCCTCCTGCTCCCTCGCCTGCAGCCAGAGTCAGTGACTTGCCCCCATACTCCACCAGCGCCAACTGTCCCGAAGCTCCTGAAATTATCCCCGTAAGTTTCGGTTCCTGCACTGACGGCGGTTTGAGTGCCGGCACAGGTGGAGGGGCCGGCAGCGCAGCAGACTTTGTCTCCTGCCCGCCCCTTGGCACAGCAGGCTTTTTTTCTTCCGCAGCCTTGCTCCTTTCCGCCCGTGTCTCATGAGTCAGCGTAAAGGGGTCTTTCAGTCCCTCTGAGGCTGCCGCCTGCTCACTGCCCCTTATGACCTGGTGGGCTGGCCTTTCCTCTGGAAGTGCCGCCTTTTCCGGCAATGCCAGGGACGCTTCTTCCTCAGGCTCCGAAGCAAAGATGCCTCCTGCCAAAACTATCATCAGCAGCAGGGCTGCCAATCCGGATTTTTTCCAATCTTGCAAAGCCCCACCTCCATTTCCTGCATAGGAAAAGGGATGTCCCTAAGCCTTTTGGCAGCTTAGAGGCATCCCTTGAGATTTCTGCACTAATGAAGCTTTTCAGTCTCCCCTAAAGCGCCTTAGCCCTTCTGGTTGGCAGTCTTGACCTCAGCCAGTTTCGGGCCCATGATGCGCTTGTAGGCCTCAACACCGGGCTGGTCGAATGCGTCCACATTGGCAAGCTCGCCCTCGTAAGCAACACTCATAGCCAGCATGTAAAGAAGCTCGCCCAAATGATAGGCATTGAGAGTAGGCAGAGTGAAGCAAGCGTTGTAGCGCTTGTTGGAAGCCAATGCATCCTCGTTGGACTTGCGGGCCACTTCCAAAGCCTGGCCCATGGTCACGCCAGAGATATCAGAAAGCTTCTTCACATCCGGGAAGATATCCGGGATGGTCAGGTCTTTCTCCCAGTTTTCCAGGCGGATGAACTGCACCACCTTGTTCAGCTTGCCTTCCTGATGCTGCTGGGTCTGAGAGTGCATATCCGTGGTACCCACAGCCACCAGCGGAGTACGGCCGTAGCACACTTCCTTGCCATCCTTGTTGAACTGCTTGCCCAGGGACTCAGCCAGCAGCTGGATGTACCACTCGGACACAGACTTCAGGTAATCGCCATAAGGCATCATGACCTCGATATCACGGCCGTGCTTCTCGGAAGCAGCGAACTTCAGGGCAGCGTTCAGCATAGCCGGGTTCTGCCACAGGTCCTCGTTCTGGCAGGCCTTGTCCATATCACGGGCGCCTTCCAGGAACTTCTCGATGTCGAAGCCCACACAGGCAGCCAGGGTGAGGCCCACCTCGCAGAAGATGGAGAAGCGTCCGCCCACCCCATCGGGTACTGCATACTGAGGCCAGCCTTTCTCGATGGCCAGCTTCTTCAGCAGGGTCTGCTTTTCCATGTTGGGGTCGGTGACAGCCACCACTTCCACATCGATATTGTCGAACTTCTGCAGAGCATCGTAGATGACCATGAAGTTGGACATAGTGTCCAGGGTGCCGCCGGACTTGGAGATGACCAGCAGGAGCACCTTCAGGTTGCGCTTCTCATGGGAAGTGGTGACCTTGGCGCTGTTCTCCAGATAGTGGATGATGTCGCCGGTGCGGCGGGGGTCGATATTCTGACCGCTGAAAATGATCTTCGGGAAGCCCTTGCGCTCCTCCTTCGGCAGCTCATTCCAGAACTCGCCGCAGTGCACATCAAAGATAACCTTGTCACCCAGGAAGGAACCGCCGATACCCAGAGAAACAACGAAGTCCACATTGTCCTTCACATGGTCAGTGAGCTCCTGCAGGTGCTTCAAGGAGCTGGGGCTGTTGAGATGGCCCTCTTCGATGTACGGAAGCTGGGAGAAAAGGACCTTCTCCGGTTCGCCGTCCTTGGAAAGATGAGCGCGGATAAAGCCCTTCTCGCGCATGACCTTCATGGCCTCATGAGCCTTCTTCAGGTCTTCCTCATAGCTCTTCAGATCAGCCTCGGTGACCTTGCCTTCACCGTACAGGTTATCATAGTCGAAAGTAAAGCCAGACTTCAGCTTCAAACTCATCTTGCTCAACACTCCTTAGCTTATATAACACAAAACAACATATCTGCAAGTTATCATTCTATAACCTTTATCAGTATAACGCATTTTCTCCTATTTTGCCATAGGGAGTAACCGTTTAACACAAAAAAGCCTCATTGCGTCTGATTTTTTGCCACAATGAAGCTTGTATCTTCTCAATTCCTATTCACAGAAACAGTATAACCGCCCTGCTTTGCCAACATCTTGTTGACTTTCACGCCTAAAAAAGCTGCCCCCAGAGACTTCATTATGTCCCCGGGAATAAAGGGCAGCACTGCCATGGCCAGACCGGCCATGAGATCAACATCCATCAGCATCATCATGGATATGAGGCCGCCAAGGTAGGTGAGGGGAATGCCTATGACGATATTCATCACAGCGTAGCGCTTGAAGCTGATGCTCCTGCCCTTCAGCAGGCTCACCAGATAGTAGGCCACAGGCCAGGCCAGATAAAAGCCTCCCGTGGGTCCCAATATCCTGCCCAGCCCTGCCGTTCCTCCCGGCAGGACGGGTATGCCTATGGCACCCAGGGCCAGATAGAGGCAGATGGCCAGAGCCGTTTCCTTGGGCGGCAGCACGAAAGCGGTGACACCGAAGGCCAGAGTCACCGCTGTAACCATTCCCGGCGTGAAAGGCAGCGGAAACGTGATATAAGCTGAAATGCAGCAAAAGGCCACGCACATGGCCACCATAGTTATCTTCTTCGTAGATTCCATCCCGATACCCCCATAGAAAGGTCTTCCCTGAATATAAAAAACGCTTTGCTTACAGTTCGATTATACCCAACTGCAAGCAAAGCGTCAACCTTGTGTTTCATTAAAGGTTTACCATATATACTTTTCCCTGACATAATGCTCGAAGGTACAGCCTTCCCCTGTCTCCTGTCCTTTCAGTACAAAGCCCTCCAAGGCCGGCAGGAAAGCATCTGCTCCGTAAGTTCCCGTTACTCTGGTTATATAAGCTTCTCCCGTGTATGGCAGCAAAAGCTGGTAAACCTCCGCCCCGCCTATGCACCAGAACTCTTTCTCCCCCTGCAGCTGCAGTTCCCCCAGACGATGCCACAGGTCTTCAAGGCTTCCTGTCAGTTCAAATCCGTTCCTGTCCACCCCCGCCAAAGATCGGGACAGCACAAGATTCCTCCTGCCTGGCAAAGGCCCCGGCAGTGACTCCATGGTCTTCCTGCCCATGATGAGCACGCCACCCATGGTCAGCTGGCGGAAGCGGGCCATATCCTCAGGCAGGCTGACAAGAAGCCTGCCCTCCCGGCCCAGGCCCCGCTCTTCATCAATGCAGGCAATAAGCTTCAAGGGAAAGGGCGCAGAGCACTCTGCTGCGGGAGAAACTTCCTGGCCTTCCCTGGGAAGAAGCTTCAGCCACTCCCCCACGGAACGCCCCTTGAGCACCAGTTCAGGCACGATATCTGCCAGGGGCACCAGCACAAAGGCCCGCTCTGTCAGATAAGGGTGCGGCAGGCACAGTTCCTCAGTGCGGGACTCCACGCCCTCCATGCAGAGCATGTCTATATCTATGGTGCGGGCCCCCCAATGCTCATGACGCACCCGCCCCAGGTCCCGCTCTATCTTTTGGCAAAAGTGCAGGAACTGCAACGGCTCCAACTCAGTACAGACTTCCGCGCAGGTATTGATGAACCCCGGCTGGTCAGTCTTGCCCCAGGGAGCAGTTTCATAAAAGGGCGCCACCTGCAGGAGTTCTGTCCCCTCAGCCAAAGCCAGCCGGCGCAGGGCCTCACGGATAGTCTCGCCCCGCTCTCCCAGATTGGCTCCCAGGCTCAGGCAGACCTTCCTCATGCCCGTGACCTTTCAATGGACACTGCCGCATCCTTGAAGAGGCCCTTGATGGGAGCTTCCGGCTTGTGCAGGGTGATCTCCACCTTTTCCACCAGGGAAAAGTCCTGCAGGATAGCGGCAGCAATGCGCTCTGCCACCGTCTCGATGAGATTCATCGGCTCTCCCTCCACGATTTCCTGCACTTTGGCAAAGACCGCGGCATAGTTCACAGTCTTGGACAAATCATCGCTTTGCCCCGCCTCCTGCAGGGAAAGGTACATCGCCGCATCCACGATAAAGGGCTGTCCCATCTGCCTCTCCTCCGGCAGGCAGCCATGATAGCCAATGAATTCCATCCCCGTCAGCACAATCTTATCCATTGATGATCGCCTCCGCCATTCTGATGGCCCGCAGATTTTCCTTCACATCATGCACACGCACAATATCCGCCCCCTTCAGGGCGCCTATCACCGAAGTGGCCAGAGTTCCCTCCAAACGTTCGTCCACAGGCAGGTCAAGGGTCTTGCCAATCACGCTCTTGCGGCTGGTGCCCAAAAGCAAGGGATAGGCAAAACCATCTATCTCCGTCAGTTCCTCCTGACGGTTCATGACCATGAGGTTATCCTCCACCGTCTTGCCAAAGCCTACCCCGGGGTCAAGAATCAGCATTTCCCTGGGCAGTCCCGCTGCCTGGGCTATACCTATAGTACGGCGGAAGAAATCACGCTCCGCCGCTATAACATCACCTTCATAGGCATTGTAATCCGTGCCTTTCTGGTTGTGCATGGCGATGACAGACACCTGATACTGGGCCGCCACTTTCGCCATTTCCCCGGGCTCTTCCATATACTGAAGCCCCCAGATATCATTGAGGATATCCGCCCCCATTTCCAGCGCCGCCTCGGCAGTCTCCGCCTTGAAGGTATCGACGGAAATGGGCAGCCTGCACTCGGCAGACAAAGCTTTCAGATAAGGAGCCAGCCTTGCTATCTCTTCCTCAGCAGGCATGGGCACGAAGCCGGGACGGCTGGACTCGGCACCGATATCAATAATATCTGCCCCTTCTGCAACCATCTGACGGGCATGGGCCAGAGCATCCTCCACTGCCACCCACTTACCTCCGTCGGAAAAAGAATCGGGAGTAACGTTCAGGATGCCCATGATGAGCGTGCGCTTGCCTAGTTCCAGTTTTTTTCCCTTGCGCAGGTCATAATGCCTTTCCACCAAAGTCCTTCTTTTCATCAGAACGCCCCCTATTTCTTCTCTCCTCCCAGCAGCAGCCAGGCCTGCTGATAAAGCCCCTTGTCCTTCAGGAAGTTGCCGGTGCACTCTGTGGTGACAGTACGTGCACCAGGTGCCAGATCACCCCGCATCATCATGCAGAGCTGCTGGGCTTCCACCGTAACCAGCACACCTTCCGCGCCTACTCCCTCGGCCACAGCCCCGGCAATCTGCCGGGTGAAACGCTCCTGCAGCTGGGGACGGCGGGACAGGTGCTCCACCACCTTGGTGAACTTGCTGAAGCCTGCCACCAGTCCCTTATGAGGCTGGTAGACAATATCCACTTCCCCGAAGAAGGGTACCAGATGATGCTCGCACATGGAGTAGAAGGGGATGTGCCTTACCGCCACCAGCCCTGCGGCATCAGACTCAAAGAGCTCCCCCCATTCTTCCTGCTCTACCGGTCCCAGTCCGCTGAACAACTGCCCATACATTTTGGCAACCCGCTCCGGCGTCTTTTCCATGCCCAAGCTTGTCAAATCAAGGCCCACATTATCCAAAAAATTTTCCATGGCTTTAGCTGCTGGATTATTATTTTCCATTGGCCAATCTCTCCATTCGTCTATCAAAAAAGCCTTCTCCTCCGGAGAAGACTCGCTAGATTTATCTACGCCTTATCAATTTTCTCCTGAGCTGCTGCCTGGCTGGCGGCAATCTGCTCCCGTACGGACTCCTGAGTAGGAGGCTGATAGGTAGGTACAGCCGGCTTTTCAGCCTCTGCCGTCTGGGCAGGAGCAGCCTGCTCAGTTGCTGCCGGGGCAGGCTGGGAAGCTACGGGCTGAGCTGACGCACTCTGCACAGGAGGCTGGCTCTGCTGAGGCGCAGGCTCGGCATTCAGGGCCTGGGTCAGGGCATTAGAAGCCTTCTTGAACTCACGCAATCCCTTGCCCAAGGCACGACCTGCTTCCGGCAGCTTGCCGGGACCAAAGACTATGAGTCCCACTATCAGTATAAGAATAAGTTCTGGTACGCCGATACCAAACATCTGCACTCACTCCATTTGCTCTTACTCAGTAATCACGGTCACCGATAAAATCTGCCACCATGATATATGCTTCCTTCACTTCTTGGGGCAGGGTGTCTGGCAACACTGCCTTGGCCCGCTCCAGATATTCGTCAGCCTTTTCCTTGGCCTTGTCGATGCCATCAGTGGCCTTGACGATTTTCAGAGCCCTTTCCACATCTTCAGCACTCATTTCCGGGTCAGTGACAATATGCCTCAGGACTTCAGACTCTGGACTGACCTCAAGGGCACGGATTACCGGCAGGGTCACAATACCCTGGCGAATGTCATTGCCCGCAGGCTTGCCCATGGTTTCTTCCGTCTGGAGGATATCCAGAAGGTCATCCGTGATCTGGAAAGCCATGCCTATGCAGTGGCCATATTCAGCCAGCTTTGCCCCTTCCTCGGGGGTAAGGCCGCCCACTTCTGCGCCCAAATCACAGCAGATTTCCAGGAAGTCAGCTGTCTTTTTCTGGATGCGGCAGAAGTAATCCTCATAGCCCCGGGAGGCCTGGTACACTGCATTGTCCTGAATGATCTCACCTACACTGAGATTGCACACCAGCTCTGCCAGACGCACAGATACCCTGTTGCTGTAGCCGGCAGCAGCGATGAGGCTGAAAGCCCGGGCGAAAATATAGTCACCGGACAAAATTGCCACCTGATTGCCCCACTTGGCATTGGCAGTAGGCTCTCCTCTGCGGGTATCGGAAGAATCTATCACATCATCATGCACCAGGGAAGCCGTATGGATAAGCTCCAAAGCCACCGCCAGGGGCAAAGTGCGCTTGAGGTCAAATTCCTTCCCCCCCCGGGCAGACAGCAGGCACAAAGCAGGCCGCAGCCGCTTGCCCCCGGAAGTCACCAGATGGGTGCCCACCTCATTGACCAGTTCCTCCTCAGAAGAAACAGCCTGCAAAAGCTCCTCTTCCAGTACCTCCAAATCCTTTTTTATCACATCAAACATAGCGTTTGGCAAATCCATCACCTACAACAATCATAATTGCTTGACACATTCTATTATTTTACTATGAATTCTTATTGAACGCAAGCTGAGCGCGGCGTGAGATTAGAATTCATGTAAGGGCGTGTGGACACCGAAGGTGTCCAGTAAGTTTACTACATTGTGCAAATTCAGTCCAGCAAAAAAGCACCCGCCAGGGGTGCTTTCACTTAATTGTGCTTACTTGCGAAACGGGCCATTCTTATAAGCCTTGGGCTTGCCCAATATCTCTGACCAGGCCAAGGCAGAAATGGCATGCTCTGGCGTCAGGCCCAGATTAGAGGTCTTAGCCTGAATCGGAGCCAGCCGTTCTTCTGTCCTGTGCTCCTGCTCCCTCTCTGCAGTCTCTGCCCTTCTGAGCACAGGCTGCTTCAGCACCGGCAGCTCAGGCTCCGGCTCAGCATAGATTTCAGGCTCCTGTGTCTCTGGCACAGGCGGCTTGATATCCGGCCAGGGCATGGGCAGTTTCTGCCTGCCCGGCCTCTGCCCCGGCTGGGGCAGAGGCCTTTGGGGGACTTTTTTCTTCTTGCCCCCCAGCTGGTCAGAGATGACAACGATGGCTACCAGAACGAGTATTGACCAAAAGGAATCCATGCGAATCCCTCCTTACGCCTCTCCCTGAGGTGCCCGGGGAGCTTTGGGCGCAGTCAGCTGGCCGGCTTCCCCTGCAGTGCTGATGGCCTTGCGCATCTCCGTATCGGCCTGCACATTATTGAGGTTATAGTAATCCATCACACCCAGACGGCCCTGACGCAGGGCATCTGCCATGGCATGAGGAACCTCTGCCTGAGCTTCCACCACCTTGGCCTCCATCTCCTGGGTATAGGCCTTCATTTCCTGCTCCTTGGCCACAGCCATGGCACGGCGCTCCTCAGCCTTGGCCTGGGCAATGCGCTTGTCAGCCTCTGCCTGGTCAGTCTGCAACTCGGCGCCGATATTGCGTCCCACATCCACGTCTGCAATATCAATGGAAAGGATCTCAAAGGCAGTACCTGCATCCAGCCCCTTGCCCAGCACAGTCTTGGAAATGTCATCAGGGTTAGCCAGCACGTCATTGTGGCTCTCGGAAGAACCCACGGTAGTGACAATACCCTCGCCAACGCGGGCAATGATGGTAGGCTCACCGGCACCGCCCACCAGCCGGTCAATATTGGCCCGAACAGTGACACGGGCCTTGATCTTCAACTCAATGCCGTTCTTGGCCACAGCAGAAACCACGGGGGTCTCAATGACCTTGGGGTTGACGCTCATCTGCACAGCTTCCAGCACATTGCGGCCTGCCAGATCGATGGCAGCGGAGCGCTCGAAGGGCAGGGGAATCTGGGCGCGGTGGGCAGCTATCAGGGCATCCACCACCTTGTCCACGTTGCCGCCAGCAAGATAATGGGCCTCCAGCTGGTTGACATTCACATCAAGACCTGCCTTGTTGGCTTTGATAAGGGGCAGGATAATCTTGGAGGGCGTAACCCGGCGCATGCCCATGCCCACCAGCGTGATGATACTCACCCGCACATCAGCCGCCATAGCAGAAATCCACAGCCCTATGGGTACGAAGTGCAGGAAGATGCCCGCAAAAATCAGTACAACCAGAAACAAAATGCCAGAACCAAAAATTGCTTCCATGATGATGCCTCCTTAGTATTCAACCATTAAGTGAGGGGTACAGGCATAGCATAAGCGGAACGTTCGGGATTTTTCCAAGAATCTTAGTGAATCAAGCCCTCAAGGGCGCAGATGAACTTAGATTCCTTGGTAAAATACCGAGTGGAGCGTTGCTATGCCTGTGCCCCGAACGCCTTAGCATGCTATCAGTTCTCATCAATCCTGCGAACCACAACTCTCATGCCTTCCACGGCGATTACCCTGACCATCTCCCCCTTTTTCAGGAAAACCCCTTCGGCCACCACATCCACAGGCCGCCCCTCTATCCAGGCAGTGCCCGCAGGTCTGAGATCCGTGGTAGTCTTGCCGGTCTTGCCCACCAGACCTTCCTGGGGCGTGGCACTCACATAGCCCTGATTCGTGGTGAGCTGATCTTTCAGTATCATCTTATCCCACAGGGAGTCCCAGTAATCCTCCTGGGACCGCTGCGGGTCCTTGGGACGCTGGCTCATGTATGCCGCCTCCTTTATATCTAAAGCCCTTGAGGGCACTTACTTGTAAAAAAAGACGCCTGTGAATCCATAGACTCACAGACGCCTCGCTCATTCATTATCTGAACTTGCGCTTACGAGCTGCCTCAGACTTCTTCTTGCGGCGAACGCTCGGTTTCTCGTAATGTTCACGTTTCCTTACTTCAGCCAGAGTACCAGCCTTCTGGGACATACGCTTGAAGCGGCGGAGAGCACTATCGATTGATTCGTTTTTACCAACTTTGATTTCGTTTGCCATCTATTTTCCCCCCCTCCACTTGACTTGGGAGTTTCGTACTGTATAATCATGATTTTCACAATCACACCATGATATTATAACGCCATTGTTCAGATTTTGTCAACAGACAAAATCTCCTTTTAGCGTTTCGTCGAGGCCAAGGCCTCGACATACAGTAAGGGTCTTGCCCCATGTCAACATGTCATTCTGGGAAAGATGGAAACTTTCACGCCCCATCAAATGCCTTCAGGACAGAATCAGCCCGGCGGCCACTGCATGGAGCGTCCTCCCAGCAAATGGAAATGCAGATGCTTCACGGTCTGCCCGCCTTCGTCACCCGTATTGGCCACCACCCGGAAGCCCTTCTCAGCTACCCCCAGTTCCTGGGCCAGCTGCGGGATCACATCCACCAGGATATGAGCTGCCAGCTCCTTGTCCTCTGCCTTGAGCGCCGCCACGCTTTCCACATGCTTCTTGGGAATCACCAGCACATGCACCGGCGCCTGAGGCTCCAAATCCTTGAAAGCCACTACCTGCTCATCTTCATAGACCACGGTGGAGGGAATCTCCTTGGCAGCTATTTTGCAAAAAATACAATCTGACATATATACATGCACCTCGCTTCTATGTGTTATTTATACAACACAAAAGGAAAAAATCCTGCTTGATATGATTTAGGGCTGGAAGTGTACGGTAATCGCCGTACCTGCATCCACCAGCGTATTGGGCTCTATGCTCTGATATGCAGCCACACCAGAACCTTCTCCCTCAAAAGTGAGGCCGCTTTCTGCCGCCTTGCGGGCAGCCTCACGGAGACTCAGCCCTATGAAGTCAGGCACGACCACCTTGCCGTTGGGCACCTCACCCTGGAAGACCTTCTTTGGCTTGGGACGCTCCTGAGCATGGGGAACAGTCTCCACATCCAGCAGGGTTTCGCTGGTAGGTTCGATGTGCAGATAACGCATGAGCTGGGCAAAAATCCTGCCCGCCACAGGGGCTGCAATCTGGCCGCCATAGTAACTGCCCAAAGTGGGGTCGTCGATGATTACCAACACAGTCACCTGGGGGTCTTCCACAGGGGCAAAGCCGCAGAAGGAAGCGATATAACGCCCATCCATATAGCCGGCCCCGTCCTCCCGGATCTTCTGGGCAGTACCGGTCTTGCCCGCAATGCGGTAGCCCTTCACTGCCGCCTTGTGACCGCCGCCGGTGGCAACCACCTGCTCCAGGAGGCCCATGAGAGTCTTGTCCGTGGAGGACTCAATGACCCGCCGCACCTCCGTGCGCTGATTCTCCAGATACACGGAGCCATCGGCATTGCGAATCTCCTTGACGATATAGGGCTTCAAGAGCACCCCGTCATTGGCCACCGCCGACATGGCTGTCACCAGCTGCAGGGGAGTCACAGCAATACTCTGGCCGATGGACATGGTGGCGATATCAGAATCCCTCATGTCATCTGGATTGAAGAGTATGCCGTACTCCTCGCCGGGCAGGTCAATGCCCGTCTGCTCGCCAAAGCCGAAGCGCTTGGCATAATCCGTAAGCTTTTCCGCCCCCAAAGACAGCCCCACCTGGGCAAAGCCCGTATTCAGGGACTGCTTCACCACATCGGTGAAGGTGACGGTACCAAAGCTCTCACCGCTCCAGTTCTGAATGCGGCGTCCGGACACCATGACATAGCCCGGGTCCACGAAGACCTGGTTGGGGCTCACTACATTTTCCTGCAGGGCCGCCCCAGCCACCATGGCCTTGAAGGTAGAGCCCGGCTCATAGATGAAGGACACAGCCCGGTTCTTCCAGCTCTCCGGCGAATAATCCCAGAACTTGTTGGGATTGTAAGAGGGGCGTCCCGCCATAGCCAGCACTTCCCCATTCTTGGGGTCCATGACTATGCAGGTGATGGCCTGAGGGCCATTTTCTGCCATAGCCCTGTCCAGCTCCTGCTCCACCATGAACTGAATGGAGCTGTCAATGGTCAGGGTAACAGTCTTGCAATAGTCCCCCTTGTAGCGCTTCTGACGGCTGAAGATAGAACTAAGTATGGGACGTGAGCTGCGGTCTGTCTGAAGGTATTCCTCCTCCACTTCTCCTTTGAGCAGTCCGTCCAAGGCCTGTTCCACCCCGTCCAGGCCCTTGTCTTCAGTACCAACAAAACCCAGCACATTGGCTGCCAGCACATCATTGGGATAATATCGTTTTGCTTCATCAACGAAGTTCAGGCAGTCCGTATACTCTTTTTCCTTCATAAGGTGGCGCACAGCCTCGTACTCATCCTGCGCCAGGTGATGCTTCACCCACTGGAAGCCGCCCCCCTCAGCAATATCATCCAGGATCTGCTGCTCAGAGAGGCCAATCAGGGGTGCCAGCTCGCTGGCCAGCACCTCCGGTTCCTTCACATGATTGGGGTCCACATAGAGGGACTTGGTCATGGTGCTCACAGCCAGTTCCCTGCCGCTCCTGTCCAGGATAGCCCCCCGGGTGGACTGGGCCAGATAGCTCTGCCCCACCTGGGCCTTCATGCGTTCGGAAAGTTCACTGCCCTGCACCAATTGGAGCCAGGCATAGCGGAAAACTACCAGGGCCAGTACCCCCAGCATGGCAAGGCCCAACAAACCAATATTCCTTTGGGCCTTATGCCTATCCATCTTCATTGCTTAAATGCCCCCAAATTCACTCCGTGCGTCCGCTGTGCTTCAAAAGCGTATCTCTCAGCCTGCCCTCAATCTGCACCAGCTCCTGCTCGGCAGCGGCACGCTTCTGACGTCCCTCCTGCTGAATGCGCAGGGTTTCCTCGATGGTGGAGATGAGCTTGTCGTTCACCTCGCGCACGGTTTCAACATCCACGATGCTGCGTTCATTTTCCTTGGCTACTTCCACCGTATTCTGCTTCAGAAGTTCTGCATTGCGCTTCAGAAGTTCGTTGGTAGTATTGGTAACCGCCTGCTGCAGCCGCAGGGTATCCTGCTGGGCCTTGAGCCCCAGGGCAATGACCATCTGGTTCTTCCACAGGGGAATGGTGTTGTAAATAGCCGTCTGCACCCTGTCCACCAGAGCCTTGTCATTGTTCTGGATCAGGCGGATCTGGGGTGCGGTCTGAATGGCAATGGTCTTGCTGACCTTCAGGTCATGGACCTTCTTTTCAAAGCGCTGGACGCTGCCCTCGAAATCTGCCACCACCTGCACTGCCATGGGGTCGCCGCTGGCCTGGGCCTGGGCCCGGAGCTTGGGCAAGGTCACTTCCTGCATCTCCTTGAGCTTTTCCTCACCAGCCTGGATATAAAGCTGGAGGTTCTTGAAATACTCCAAATTCTGCTCATAGAGGTTGTCGAAAAGAGCGATATCCTTCATCATCTTCAGCTTGGCCTGTTCCAGCCCCCCCTGAATGCGGTCCACCTGCACGGAGAGCTTGGTATAGCCTTCCTTCACATCCTCAGCCTTTTCCACCAGGCTGCCCACAATAGGAATCTTCTTCAGGAAACTGCCAGATGATGAGCCGCCTTCAGGATTGTAGCCCTTCACCTGGGCCACCAGTCCCTGCAGGAGCTCTCCTACCTGGCCGCTGTCCTTGGTACGCACCTGGGACAGCACATTGTTGGAAAACTCTGCAATGCGCTTCTGGGCAGGCGCACCATAGGAAAGCACCGCCGTGGAATCCGTCAGGTCCAGCTCGTCCTTGATCTTCACAATCTGGGCCCGCTCCTCTGGGCTGATGGTCTCCACGGCCGCAGTCACCTGCTCAACCGTCACCATTTCCTTGCCCGTTTCGGCAGATGCCGCCCCTTCCTGGGCCTTTTTTGCCTTCAGCAAATCATCAAGATTTATCTCTGCCATGATAAAGCCTCCTCTTCCCTGCCAACCTTAATAGTCAATCCCTAAAATACTGCTTATAGAAATCATCCATGGGCATCACCGCGTAGCGGATAGCCTCCACCCAGCTGATCAGCGTGGGCAGGGCCGTCCAGCAAAAAACAGCATACATGACACCCTGGAAAGTCTTGCCCTGGTAGAATTTATGAGCACCTACTGTCCCCAGGACAGCAGCCAGTCCCGCATTGATGACCTTCTGTTTGATGACCTCGCCCCTCACAGCCTCAGGCATGCGCATGGATTTGGCTACAGCTCTTTCCCTTTCAATATCCTCGCGCTTCCTGAGCCGTGCCTTGCCACGACCTGCCCGGTTCACAGGGCGCTCCCGCTTCTCGGGCAGGTTTCCTGCATTGGCCTCAGCTCTGGCCGCGTCCATGGCCGAAAGCGTCTCGGAGGAGATAACCTCCCCCTCCACATCCTGTATGCCCTCGGCCTTCATGTTCTGCCTGAGCACCGCCAGCTCCGCTTCCATATCCATCAGCTGGTCGGACAGGACCTTCTCGAACTCTGCCTCATAGGCCTCGTCAAAGGTCATGAGGGTCTGGCGCACCTTCTGCTTGGTTTCCATAACCTGGGCTGTTTCAAGGCCGGTTTTCTCAAGGTCGCAAAACTGCTTTGTGAGCGTCAGGGCCCTGTCCTGATAGTAGTCCACAAACCGCCTGGCAGGAATCACCTTCATGGGGTTCTCCTCCAGATATTTCAAGAGGCGGTAAGCCGTCACCTGCATGGTGGCCAGCTGGGTGCCCAGGGCCTCGTCCTTCAGCGTATCCCGCAAGGCTTCGATAGCGTTATAATCTGCCACCGCCTTGTCAAAAAGCTCCGCAGCCAGGGCCTGCTGTTCCTCGGACAGAGCCGTCAAATCAAAAGCAGGCGCCTTGTCCTTTCCCAGCTTGTAGCGCTTATAGCCATAGGAAGCCGCCGCCATGGCCATGGCCCCTCCTATAATCCATTCATAATTCTCAACCAAAAACACAACCAAATCCACCCCCAGCAAGAATATCAGATTCGCAAACACCTCAAAGAAAAAATCCACGCCGTGCATCCCTTTGTACGAATAATTTCACATATATATCATATCACATTGCAGGAGGAAAGAAAAAGCGTGCCCTACTTTAATTTCTCCCCATCCAGTACTGCTTCCACCAGTTCCTCTCCCACATACCTGAGTTTCAGTGAAAAATAAGGGTGCTCCTCTTCCAGCAGACGGAAGAAGATCTTGTCTCCTTCCCAAAGTGGCAGGTCGTAGACCTTATCCTTGGCAATCCACTCCAATGTCCCCTCATTGCATTCCGATAACTTACCTTCCCACTCGGTTGCGGTATAGAGAAACATATACTCCGTCTGCCACCTGTCGGAGATAAAGGTGACAATGCCCCTTAGTTTATAATTCGCAAGGGTGAGGCCCGTTTCCTCCCGGGCCTCCCGCAAAAGGCATTCCTCTGGGGACTCGTCAGCCTCAAAGTGACCGCCGATGCCCACCCATTTATCCTTGTTTATGTCATTTTCCTTCTTCACCCTGTGCATCATCAGATACTTGCCGTCTTTTTCCAGATAGCAGAGGGTAGTGAGATTCGATTTCGTCATCGCTTATTCCTTTCTCTTTCACCTCAGCGCACCCGGGCCGCCCATACCCCCATCAGACAGATAAAGCTCAGCACTCCAAAAGATATCTGCATATTCAGGGACAGGAGCTCTGCTCCTGCCAGACTGCCATGGCCCAGAGACAACAGGGCCGTCACGATGAGGATGCTGACCACCTGGCCCAAAAGCCTCACCATGCCCAGCCAGGAGGAAGCGAAGCTGTAAAATTTCTTCGGCACGCTGCCCATGATGGCGTTGTTGTTGGGTGCCGCAAAGAGGGCAAAGCCCACTCCCAGCAGCAGCAGGCAGGGAAAGAGTCCGTAGAAGCCTCCGAAGTGCACCAACGCCCCCAACCCCAGCAAGCCGGCAGCAATCAGAGCCATGCCCCAAGCCGCCAAGGTCTGGGGATGGATCCTGTCGGATAATGCCCCCATGGCCGGAGACAAAAGCGCCATCATCACGGGCTGCAACAGCAGGAAAAGCCCCGACTCATGGGAAGGATAGCCCAGGATATCCTGCAAATAGAAAGACAGCAGGAAGCCTACGGCAAAAGTAGCCATATAGTTGAGCAGTGCCGCCAGGGAAGAATAAGTGAAGGTGCGTTCCTTGAAAGCTTCCAAAGGCAGCAGCCCAGCCCTGTCTCCCCGCTCGTCGGCTCCCGGCACCTCCTTGAGCACTACAGGCGCCGCCAGGAAAACGCCCAAGGCTATGAAGCCGATGAAGACAAAGATGCTCTGCCAGCCCAGATAGTGGTTGAGGCCGCCCCCCACCACGGGGCCCAGGGACAGCCCTACATATACCATGGCAATCATCCAGCCCATGGCGCTCCCCCGCTTTTCCTTAGGATAAGCCAGCATCAGCAAGGCATTGTTGGTGGCAAAGTTCATGGCCGAACCCATGCCCTGCACTACCCGCACCCCGATGAGGAAAGAGAGGGAGTCGGCAAAAACACAGGTGAAGGAAGTCAGTGCGAAAATCCCCGCTCCCAGCATAAACAATCGGGCCTTCCCCCACCTCTCTGCCAGCCGCCCCATGGGCAGCAGGAACACAAAGGCGGAAATGAGGAAACTCCCCAGTACCCAGGACAGTGACTCAGGTCCCTGACCATACTGCCTGCCTATATCCGGCAGAGAAAGGGACAGGGCGCTGCCCGTAAAAGGCGTGAGAAAAGATGCCGCCATAATCAGCCAAAGGAGCCTGTGCTCCCGGATAAAATCCCCGTTCACTCAATCACCGCCCCGTTCTATATATATATATATCCTAATATTATCACAGGGATAGTGCAAACTCAATTTTGCCCGGCAAAAAAGCCCTGTCCCCACGCATTTTCTGCACAGGGACAGGACTTCATTTACCAGTGATACTTTTCGCCGCGGTTGATCTTGAAGGCCCGGTAAATCTGCTCCACCAGCAGGAGCCTCACCATCTGATGGGTGAAGGTCATGCGGGAGAAGGAGAGCTTCATATCCGCAGCCTGCCGCACTTCCTGCGAAAGGCCAAAGGCACCGCCGATCAGGAAGGTCAGATTGCTCTTGCCGCTGAGGCCCAGCTTGTCGATTTTGGCCGCCAGCTCCTCAGAGGACAGCTCCTCCCCGTACACATCCAGCACGAAGAGGTACGAACCAGATGGCACCAGCTTCAGGAGTTTTTCCCCTTCTTTATGGAGCACCTGTTCTTTCTCTGCCTCAGAAGGATTATCAGGCATCTTTTCCTCGTGTATTTCCAGGATTTCCACCTGGGCCATGGGCTTCAGGCGCTTCAGGAACTCGCTTATGCCTGCCGTCAGGTATTTTTCCTTGAGCTTGCCCGCGCAAACTATATTTATCTTCATCTATCCTCCTGGGGCATCTCTTCCAGAACGATATCAGCGGTGTGGGTGCTGCCGTTGCGGTCAAAGGTGATCTTCACGCTGTCGCCCACCTTGTGCTCGCCTACCTGCTGGCGCAGCTCAGAGACGGAATTCACTTCCTTGTCATCAATCTTCAATATGATGTCCCCGCGCTGGAGGCCGGCCTTATCAGCGGGGCCGCCCAGGGTCAGGCGGAAGATGTAGACGCCCTTGTCAATGTTCAGCTGATAGCCATAGCGGGCAGCAGTATTGGGGTCGAAGATGGTGACGCCAAGATAGGGACGGGCCACATAACCCTTTTCCATCAGTTCCTTGATGATAGCCTGGACAGTATTGCTGGGAATGGAGAAGCCCATGCCCTCTACGCCGTTGGCTGCCACTTTTGCGCTGTTGATGCCTATGACCTGGCCGTCAGCGTTCACCAGAGCGCCGCCAGAGTTGCCGGGATTGATGGCTGCATCAGTCTGCAGGAGCTTCACCCGCTTGTCGCTGATATCCAGAGTCCTGTTCAAGGCGCTGATGACACCGCTGGTGACACTGCCCTGGAATTCCAGCCCCAGGGGGTTGCCGATGGCAATGGCAGGCTCACCCACCACGATCTCATCAGAATCGCCAAAGGCAGCTACCGGCAGATCACTTGCCTCCACCTTCACCACGGCCAGGTCTGTCACCTCATCGGCACCGATGAGCTTGCCCTTGAGGCTGCGGCCATCTGCCAGGGAGACAATGATTTCCTTGGCCCCGCTGATCACATGGTTGTTGGTGACGATATAGCCGTCAGCCCGGAAGATCACGCCGGAACCCGCCCCCTCGGTTTCCACGGGATTATTGAACCAGTCCCTGACCACTGCCTTATTAGTGATACCCACCACGGACGGGCCTACTACCTTGGCGGCGCGCACAGCAGGAGTGTTGCGGGCAGCAGAAAGGCCTGCTGTATCTGCCTTGGCAGCAGGGGCGTTCTCAGTCTGGACTGCTGCGGCCGTGCCGGAACTGGCAGCTGCCCCGGAGCCCTCCTTGCTGGCATCGCACCCGGAAAAGGTCAGAGCCGACAGCGCCAGCACAGAAGCTACGACAGCAGCTTTCTTCTTATGGTTCAAAAGTGACATCAGTGATTGCATGAGAATCCCTCCACTTTATAAGGCCATTGTTCAAATTTTGCCGAAGGCAAAATCTCCAATTGGCCTTTCAACGAGGCGGGAGATATTAGCTCGCCGCCTGTTATGACATTAGCCTCCCCCCACCTATAGAGGGGGACATCTTCTTCCGAGTTATAAACATAGCCAGGAAAAATAGTTTCTCTTATCAAGCTTTCCTGTCTGTATCTTAAATCTAATTTCTGAAAAATAAATGCAAGAATCAACTTTATAATCTTTCTTTAAGAACACTGATACATTACATTCTCCGTGCTCAGAACCAGGGGCTCTGTCTGGCTGGCTACAGAGAGGGGCAGGTCGATGCCCTGGCGGTGCAGGATTTTCCTCACGGTTTCCTCCGCCATTTCCGGCCTGTTATTTTCCTCAGAAAGATGGGCCAGCACCACTTGTCCCGGACGATCCTTCAATCTGGCCAGGGCCCAGGCAGCATCAGCATTGGCAAGATGCCCGCGGTTGGACATGATTCTCCGCTTGAGAGGCCAGGGATAGGAGCCATCCTGCAGCATATCGGGGTCGTAGTTAGCCTCCAGCACGAGGATATCCGCCCCCTCCAGCGCCTGCTGGACATTGCTGGTGACAAAGCCCAAATCCGTAGCCAGCACAAACTGCTCCGAGCCACCGATGCGCCAGCCCACAGATTCAGCCGCATCATGGGAGGTGGCAAAACTCTCTACCTTCAGCCCCTCAAGAACGAAATCCCCTGCCACGGGATGCAGGAGCTCCCGGGGCACCGTTACAGCACAGGAAAGGGCGGCGAGGGTGCCCCGCCGCGCAAAGATGGGCAAGTGATACCACTTGCTCAGGGTGGTGAGCCCTGCTATATGATCACGGTGTTCATGGGTGATGAGAATGCCGGAAAGTTCCTCAGGCCCGATGCCAAAGGAGGCCAGCCCCTTCCTGATGCGGGTGGCGCTGATGCCGGCATCTATGAGGATCTTCACCTCATCCATTTCCACCATCACCGCATTGCCTTTGCTGCCGCTGGCCAGCACCACTACCTGCATTCCCTCTGTCTTCCCTTCTTAATCGTAACTGCCGTAATTTTCCTCATACTTCCGACGAAAAAAGATAGCATTGGTGTCCTTCACGTGTTCCTCCCAAAAGACGATGCACTTTTGGGCAAGCTCAAGCTTCCCCTGCATGAAGGGCACGATCTTTTCCGGGGTAACCTTGCCAATCTCCATCATCACATCCATATTGCTCCTGTTGGACTCAGCCATCTGTGAGGCTATTTCCTCAGAACAGTTCCCCTCCACGACAGCCTTGGCAAAGGCCTGGGCCTCCTCCAGATTGCGGGCAAATTTGCGGGTCAGAAGCCATACCGTGAATTTCTTTTCCAGATTTTCCACTACAGTTACCCCCATTCCATATTCTAGCTATCCCATCTTTTCAAGTCAAGTTGCAAAGTATGCCAGAAGCTCCGGCACCTTTATCTCCTCTATGCTCTCCACCACCCGGTCGGCAAGGCTCAAATCCTGCTCCCCGGAATTAGGATTGTGGAAGGCGATGCAGTACATCCCCGCCCGCTTGGCAGCCAGGATACCGTTGGCCGTATCTTCCAGCACGCAGCAGCTCTCAGGCGCTGCTCCCAGCCGCTCTGCCGAAATCAGATAAATGGCGGGATTTGGCTTGCTCTCCGGCAGCTCTCCCCCAGAGATGACGGAAGTGAAATACTTCCTGATATCAAAATTATCCAGTATCGTATTCATCACCGGAGGGTGTGAGGAGGTGGCCAGCCCCAGCGGCACCCCCGCCTCGTGCAGGGCGCGGATCAGTTCCCTGGTGCCGGCCACTGGTCCAATGCCGCCGCTTTTCAGCACCTCAAGATAATGCTCATGCTTGTAATCAGTCAGCATTTCCGGAGTAATGTCCGTACGGCCGCTCTCTGCCACCACATCACGGAAAATCAGGCCGCTGGTGCCTCCCATATAATCCTTCAGCCGGGCCTCGTCAAAATCCAGCCCAAAATGGCGGAAAGTGTCCATCTTCACCCTGCTGTGAACAGGCTCGCTGTCGATAATGACACCATCCATGTCGAAAATAAAGGCTTGCAGTTTCTTTTCACTCAATTTCTTCACCACTGTAATCAAAAATTCTAACTAGATTTTATCTGTTCCCAGGAAATCCTTGGTGCAGAGCTCCACAAAATTCTCCCGGGGCATGGGCTTGGCGTAATAATATCCCTGGATGAGGTTTGCCCCCATGCCGGTGACAAATTCCAGGTCCTCCTTCGTTTCCACACCTTCAACTACCACCCTCAGCCCCAGGTCCTTCGCCGTTTCCACCAGGCCGCCCATGATGCGTGCGCCGCGGGCAGCCTGCGCTCCCCGCCTGGCAAAGCCCATGTCCAGCTTCAGCGTGTCCACCGGCAATTCCTTCAGCATGCTGAGGGGAGAATAGCCCTTGCCAAAATCATCCAGGGAAACCTTGAAGCCGTTCTGGCGGAAAAGCTCCACTTCCTCTATGAGCTGATAGGAATCCTGGGTATAGGCCTCCTCCGTAATTTCCAGATGCAGGTACTCAGGGGAAAGATTGTGCTTCCTGATAAGTCCCATCAGGAAGTCCAGCAAATCAAGATTGTAGAGATTCAGCCGGGAAACGTTGACGGAAACCGGCAGCAAAAGCCCCGTAGCATCCCTGAGCTCAGCCATGAAATCGCAGACCATTTCCCAGACATAGCGGTCCAGGCGCACGATAAAGCCATTGCGTTCAAAGACAGGAATGAACCTGCCCGGGGAAATCAGCCCCTGGGAGGGGTGCTGCCAGCGCACCAGCGCTTCGGCGCTGACGATTTTCCCTGTTTCAGCATTGTACACAGGCTGTAAGTAAATGCTGAACTGCCTTTCCTGCAGGGCAAATTCCATATCCCGCACAATCATCTGCTCTTCCAGCATGAGCTGCTTGAGCTTTTCATCATAGTAAGCATAGCGGTGCAGGTAGCTGCCCTTCACCGTATTCATGGCCAGGCGTGCCCTGTCGCACATCTGGTCCACTGCCATATAGGTGTTTTCCACCTCATAGATGCCCGCATAGAAGACGATATTGTGGCTGATGCCCAAAGACACCACTGTGCTGTCAATGCCTTCCAGCAAATGCTCAATACGCACCTGCCCCTTGGGCACGCAGAGCACGAAGTGGTCAGATTCCACCCGGCCGCAGAGACCTCCGCTGCTCGTCAGCACATTGAAATAGTAAGCGGCTGTCTTCAGGACCAGATTGCCAGTCTCCATGGTGAACAGATCATTGATGACCTTGAAGCAGTACACATCCAGATAGATGATCTCATACTTGACATCAACATTGTCCCTGATAAGGCGGGAGGCCTTTCTGTAGAAGGCTTCCCTGTTATAAAGCCCCGTGAGACTGTCATTGTCCACATAACTTGCCACCTCAGCCAGCTGCTTGTCTGCCGCCAGCTGGGCCACCCGGCGCCACTCGTTCTCCGATGAGCCCATGACATTCTTGATGCGGCTCCTGACAATAGCGGGGTTGAAAGGCTTGGTGATAAAATCAGCCGCCCCCAGCTCCACCGCCCAGGTCTGGCCATCCTGGTCGCCGTTGGTGGTCATGGCCACCACGGGCACTCCCTTATACTGGTCATTGCTCTTGAGCACGCCCATGAACTCCAGGCCGCCCATCACCGGCATCATCAAATCCACCAGGACAATATGGGCCGCCTCCTGCTCCAGCATCTTCAAGGCTTCCTTGCCATCCTCCGCCTCTACAATGCGGAATTCATCGTGAAAGAACTGGGCCAGCACGGTACGGTTGATATTCACATCATCAACAATGAGCATTACCGGTTTATTGTCCATCTTATCGCCTACTTCCCCCAAAATAGTACACCTATCTGTTTTTTCATTCGCCAAGACCAGCTAAAGTTCCTCTATTTGTCAGGCAAGGTTTGCAATAAGTTTCCCTTAAAATATGATACAATAATCTTCGTACCGTATTCAAGGAGGTAAAGAAATGTACATAGAATATATCACCCTCATCGCTGTCCTGCTGCTTAGTTATTTCGGACACAATATGACCGTAGTCTATGCGACGGGCATTGTGCTGCTGCTGAAGGTGCTTGGCCTCACCCCAGCCCTCGAAGCCCTGGGCACCCAGGGCCTCAACTGGGGCATCATCATCCTCACCGCTGCCATACTGGTGCCCATTGCCAACGGCACCATCACCATCCACACCATGATTGACGCCTTCCGCACCCATGCGGGCATCATAGCTATTGTGGCAGGCCTCCTGGCGGCGCTGGCCGGGGGTAGCGGTGTGGAGTTACTCAAGAGCACTCCTGATGTGATTCCGGCCCTCATCATCGGCACTATGGCAGGGGTCATCTTCTTCCACGGAGTGGCCGTAGGACCGCTGATTGCCGGGGGCGTGACCTACTTTGTGCTGCAGATTATAGGAAGACTCAGCTGAAGACTTCCTCCGTCAGCCCTTCGGGCTGCCGCCTCCCTCTGAAAGGGTGGCTATTGCCCCCCTCTCACTCATGCAAAAACACGTTGCCAATTCTAGCAACGTGTTTTTGTATATATGATGATTTTTGGGAAAGCTATATCAGAACCCTGCCTGGAATACCAGGTTCATCAGGAACAGGACCCCCAGGCCGAAGCCCAAAGAGGATACTTCCCTCCTGCTGCCATCCATCAGCTTCAGCAGGGGATAGGCAGTGAAACCAAAGGCCAGGCCCGTGGAAATGCTGCCGGACAGGGGAATCAGCACCACAATGAGAAAGGCCGGGAACCACTCAGCAAAATCCTGCAACTCCACGAACTGCAGCTGCTGCATCATCATGGCGCCAGTGATGATGATCACCGGGGCAATGGCCGCCTGGGGTACATAGGAAAGGAAGGGTATGAGGAAGACTGACACGCTGAAAAGCAGAGCGCTCACCAGAGCCATCAGCCCGGTGCGCCCGCCGCTGGCAATGCCTGCGGCACTTTCCGCCGCCGCCACTGTGGGGCTGGTGCCCAGCACACTGGAAATGAGCGTAGTGAAAGCCGACCCCTTGTAAGTCCTGCCGAACTTCTCTTTCTCTGGCAAGATTCCCTGCAGGAGCCCCATGGTCTCAAAGATCATGATCATGGACATGGAAAACACAGACAGCAGGAAAGGAATGCTCAGGATATGGCTGAAATCCGCCTGAAGCAGCATATAGGGATAATCCACCAGCCCTCTCACGCTGATTTCCAAAGGCGCGCCAATGCCAATGCCCAGGATATTGCCAACTACGCTGGTAACAATAATAGCGATGAAGAAGCTGCCCATCACATTTCTGAGATAAAGGGCCAGGCTCAGCACCAGTCCGAAGATGGAAAGCAGAGCCACAGGATTAGTCAGGCTGCCCAGCTCGATGATGGAGCTGCTGCCGCGACGGATAAGCTCCGCTTTCTCCAGCCCGATTTCCACCAGGAACAGGCCAATGCCTGCGGTGATGGCACATTTGATGGAAGGAGGCACCGCCTCCGAAAGCCGCTTTGCCCATCTGGTGCAGGCCACATAGGCAAAGATAAGGCCGGACACCAGGGAAATGGCAATGGCTTCCTGCCAGCTAAGTCCCATGTGGGCGCAGACCGTATAGGTGAAAAAGGCGTTGATGCCCATACCCGGGGTGAGAATGATGGGTGCATCTGCCACAAAGGCCATGATGAGGCAGCCAATCACCGAAGAAAAGATGGTGGCAAAGACGCTCATCCCCACAGGGATGCCGGCATCTGCCAGAATCAACGGGTTGACGATGATGATGTAAGAAATGGCAAAAAAGGCGGTAATGCCTGCCAGTATTTCCCTCTGCAAAATTTTCTTGTCTTTCAGTGCTCCGCCAAAGAGCTTATCCATGGCTAACGCCTCCCTGAGTCTTTTATCCATATTGCTCCCATATTCTATTCCTTTCTTCCGCACAAAAAAAGGACATCCGTCCGTTAATGTCCCAATTACTTTCAAAATTAAATATTCAGATTTATGTAGCTACACAAGGCATAACCGATGTGTTATAATTTCCTCATAGGATTATTGTCAACAGAAAGGGCTACAAATATGAAACTGGACTATATGCTGGATCATATACCGGAAAATATCCGGCAGCATACCACCAAACGCACCTTCCAGCCAGGGGATGTGGTGGTGAGGAAAGGTGAAAAGGCCGACCATGTATACATCCTGACAGCAGGCAAGCTCCGGGTCAGCAATGAATTTGAAAGCGGCCAGCGCTATACATTCGCCTCTTTGGAAGTGCCGGATATGATTGGAGATCTGGAAGTCCTGGCAGAACAGGAACACTTTGCCGCCACTAATGAGGCCATCACTGAGTGCCAGGTATTGTCACTGACAGCTGACACCTTCCTGCACTGGATGAAAACCGACAATGACTTTGCCGTAGCAGTGGCAAAGCTGCTGGCTGCCAAGATGTACCCCACTTCCAACGAGGCTGGCCGGGTAAAATTCCAGCCCAGCCAGGAGCGCTTCGAGGAATACCTGGCCAAGCGCCTGGGCGATATCGAGACAGACCTCTTCATCCTCCACACCAGCCGCCAGCAGATAGCCGACGACATCGGCACCAGCGTCAAAACCGTCAACCGCTGCGTCACCAAGATGCGGGATGACGGTGACCTCGCCCTGCTCCACGGCAAGATTACCCTGAACCGTGAGCAGCAGGCCCGTCTCAGAGCTGTGTGGAAAAACGAACCTTAAAATCATACCTGCAATACAGACGCTAAAAGGGCAGCCCCCCGAGGGACTGCCCTGCTTTTGTGTCTGTTATTATTTCAAGGACTCCACATAGCGCTTGAGTTCCTCTGCCGCCTTGGTGACGCGGGAGAGGTTGGCCGTGATTTCCTCAGTGGAAGCAGCCTGCTCCTCACTGATGGAGCCGGTGTTCTCAATGGACTTGGAGATACCTTCAACTGCCTTGTTCATTTCAGTCAGAGTGGACTGGATTTTCTCAGTTGCCTCACGGGACTGCTCGGCAAGCTTTCTCACTTCCTCAGCCACCACAGCGAAGCCGCGGCCCTGCTCACCGGCACGGGCTGCCTCGATGGCGGCATTGAGGCCCAGAAGGTTGGTCTGACCAGCAATATTCGTGATGAAGTCGATGACCTTGATAGTGTCAGCATTCTTCTCCTGCAGGAATTTCGCCTGCTCCACGGACTCCTGCCCGGCCTTGGCGAGGGCGCTGGCGCTTTTCGCCACCTGCTCAACAGCCTCATAGACCGTCTGTGTGGATGTTGCAATTTCCTCGATAGAAGCAGCCAGCTTGTTGGTTACCTCCTCATTTTGCTTGAATTCCTCAGCCATAGATATTCCTCCTCAATCATGAATATTGTTGATTATGCCCTTCGGGTCCATTTCCCTTGATAAATTCCTTTTGTTCTTATTCCACAAGCAAGGAAAAAAACCTGCTGCCCGGCAAAATTTTTCTATCTTTCAACCCTAAGCAGCGGTTCCGCTATGTAGCCGTAAGCATGACCTGCCAAAAGGGAAGCCAAAAGCTCCCTGCCCTCATATTCCTGCCATTCCTTCCCTGGAGGCCACTTCAGCGCCTCCAGCTGCCGCCTGCGGAAGATGGCGGCGGCCAGCCCCCCGGGAAAGCACTGGCGGGCATCCCAGATGCTCTGGGCCGCCTGGCTGCCATCACCGGGCATAAAGATTTCCTTGCCTGTGTCAATATCGAAAACTTCCTGCCGCATGATCTTGTCTGAGAGGTACTCCCCCTCCTCCACCGCCGACACCATCAGGCTCAGTTCTTCCTGGGCAGAAAGGGCAGAGACCATCTTGATAAGCCTGTCAGGCAGCATAATGAAGCCCTCAGGCAGCCACTGCACAAACTCCCCCTTCATTCCCTCAGGCAGAAGTTCCCAGGCCTCAGGCCCTGACAACAGGGAAATGCACTCCACTGGCTGCTGCTCCAAAAGCTCCACCAGCGCAGCTTCTCCCTCTGGCGAAATTTCCGGAGCCAGCACAATGTATTCCTTGAAAGGATAGTCGTCAGACAGGGCAGATGCCATGGTCCTGGCAAAAAGCTCAAGATTTCCCCTGTACTGCATGACAATGCTGACAGGCTGGGCAAAGAGCCTGGCTCTGAGTTCTGCACATTCCTCTGCCAGCTGCTCTGCTGCCAGCATGACAACTTCCAGCAGGCTTTCCTTGTCATAGTCCGGCGTATAGCAAAGCCTCACCACATCACTGCCGGGCAGCCGGGGCGCCTTCACCGGCTGTCTGAGGGTTTCAGGCTGCAGGCTCCTGCCCTTCATCAGCTCTCTGTATCCCTCCCGCCACTGATGGGCGGTGCGGGTGTAGCGGGTGTACTTGGCCACATTCCCCAGCCAGCCCACGGCGGCTTTCTTGGCAGCCTGTTCCTCACTGCGCCAGGGATAATGAGCGATGTGGATTCCTTTTACCACCTCCGGCACCACGGCCTGCCTATCCCCCTCATTGCCGGGCAGCAGAGCCCGATGGCTCCCTTGGGAAATCTCCAGCTGGGCTTCCTTCACCGCCCCGGCTCCCAACACGGTCTTGGTGAGGCTGTCGGGCCACTTCTCCCGGTAAGCACGCCGGGACAGCAGGAAACCCTGGCCGCTTCTGGGCACATACCTGACCCAGGGGATGGCATAGACCTTCCCCTCGTCCATGGCGGCAAAGACCGAGCGGCAATAATTGCCTACGCTCTGTCCTGCATTGCCGCTTCCATCCGGCAGCAGGAATTCATCAGCATCAAGGGGCACCACAAAGCCTGCCCCCTCAGCCACCGCCTGCCGCATCAGCGCTGTCACCACTTCGGACTGGAGCTGGGCCGCTCCCTTCACCTCAGAAAGGACAATGGGCAAGCCATCCTGCTGGAGGGCCTGCAGGATGGACAGGGTCTCGTCGCTGCTCTCGTGCACAGCCACATAAAGCTTATCCGCCCAGCCCAGATTGTGGCGCACAAAACTTTCTATTACATCCGCTTCGTTGCGGACCATGGAAACTACTGCAATAAGACTCATAATAAAAACCTCAGCACAGGACAGTCAGCAACAGGAAATCCGTCTGGAGAAGCCTGGAAGCAAACTCCTGAGCCTTTTCCTTCTCCCCCTGCTCATGGCAGAGCACAGCCATATTACGCAGGCTTTCTCCGTCCAGCGGATCAATCTTCAAGGCTTCCTCAAGGAAACGGCGTGCCTCTCCATAATTTTTCTGGTAGAAATATCCGCCTGCAAAGACATTGTAAAGGTGGATTTTCGCCTGCAGCGGCACAGGCTTTTCCGCAATGGCCTTCAGCTCTGCTTCAATATCTGTCACTGGTACTGCCGGTGCAGGAACCTCACAAGCCGATACTTCCTGCAACACAGACGACTCAGGAGCTTCAGACGCCACTGCCGGAGCCGTTTTCTCCGCTACAGTTGTTTTTTCTTCGGACTCTCCTGCCACGAAAGCTGCCACATGGGGATATTCAGCCCTGATGCGCTCAGGCTCGCACCTATAATAATATTCCAAAATATCATTCAAATCCTTAGACTGTTCTTCCGTAAGCATTTCCCTGTTGCTGGCCAGAAGAACATCTGACAGAGAAAGAGCTCCTTCCTCACGCTCATTGAGAATGCAGAGACGGGCCAGCAGAATACGGGCAGGGATATGGTAAGGAGCCAGATCCATCACCATATCCACCCATTTGGCAGACCTTTCGTAATCCCCCACCATAAAATAGCAGTAGGCCCCGTCATACAGAAGATCCGGGTCATAGCTGTTATCCTTGACAAGTTCTGCCAACGAGCCCAGTGCCTCGGAGTATTCACCGGCCTCCATCTGTTCCTTCATCTGCTCCCGCAGCCCCGCATCCCTGTGGCTGTTTTCCATCTTATTGGCCTTTTCCTTCTTTTTATTCAGCTTGCGGCTGCTCTTGCTCATATTTACCGTCCTTTCTTCCGCAGCATCCCCCACAGGCTCGGCTACTTCATTATTTTCTTTTACAAGAGTATTCAACCAAAGAAGCCCGGATTCCTCTATGTCAAAGCCGGACTTTTCTGCCATGAGCACACCTCCCCATTACCTATCAAGTTGCAATTATTCTATATCCGCCCCCTCTTTTCCTTTTTAAGCAAACGAAAAGACCGCACAGTCTCTTCAAAACCTGTGCGGTCTACATACACAATTATGCTGCTACTTCCATAGATGATCCGGCAGCCTTCTTCTGAGCGGCATAAGCCGCATGTGCATTGTGCTGCTTGATCTGGGCATTCACCTGCTGAAAAGCGCTGCTGCCCAGCTTAGTGCTGTTGCCAAGATTCGAGCCGGTACTGCCGTTCTTGCGTGCAGCACTCATGCCCTTGCCCATGTTCTGCATGCCCTGGTTGTAATCCTGGCGAATCTGCTGCTGGAATCTGCTCTTGCCAACCTTGGTCTCATTGCCAAAGTTAGAAACCTCGTAATAGGAACGAGTCTTATCCATAATCTTCGAGGTCTGATGTTCACCAATCGCAGTAGTCTGCTTGTTGCCTTGCTGGAATTTGCTGGTACCTATCTTGGTCTGATTGCCAAAATTGGATACCGAATAGATAGCTTTCGCCCTGTCCATGATTTCGGCGGTCTTTTGCTCACCGATGCTCACAATAGTACGGCTCTCCCGGGAAATAGCTCCCGTACCCACCTTGGTGTCATTGCCCAGGTTCGAAGACTCATAATAAGAACTCGCCTTGGCAAACCCCTCTGCGGCTTTTTGCTGCCCTGTAACACTTACCTGCTTGTTAAGCTCAGGGAAGCTTGGAACATTGCTGATGCTCATGCCCATAGTAATCCCCCACTTTCCTTAGAACTTGCGCTCACTCCATTGCTTGATTTCCTTTGGTTGACCAACTCAAATAGGTACATAGTCCTATATTAGTATTATACCTGCACCCTCCTAATTTTGCAACAATAATATTAAAAGATTGATTATAAACTTTATCAATAAGAAACATGACACATCTGATAGGATATTTATCCTGTGAATACTTTCACCTCCCCTGTATACAATTCTCTGATAATATAGTATACTGTAACTTGTGAAACATATATAACATTGTAAACCGGCCAAAGATGCCGTCAAATTACAAAAACGGCAGCAGGCCGCAGGCAAAGGAGAGATCCAAATGGCAGACAGCAAAGCGTACGTCAAAGAAGTCTTGGACCTGGTGGCAAAGCGTGACCCTGACCAGCCCCAGTTCCTTCACACCGCAGGCAAAGTCCTGGAATCCGTTGAACCGGTGCTCTCGCAGCATCCCGAATACCAGGCAAACAAAATCCTCGAGCGCATGGTAGAACCGGAGCGCGTCATTTCCTTCCGCGTTCCCTGGACAGATGACAAGGGCGAGATACAGATCAACCGCGGCTTCCGCGTGCAGATGTCCTCTGCCATCGGCCCCTATAAGGGCGGTCTGCGCTTCCACCCCAGCGTGAACCTGGATATCCTGAAATTCCTGGCCTTCGAACAGGTTTACAAGAACGCCCTCACGGGCCTGCCCATCGGCGGTGCCAAGGGCGGCTCCGACTTTGACCCCCACGGCAAGAGCGATGCAGAGGTCATGCGCTTCTGCCAGAGCTTCATGACTGAGCTTTACCGCCATATCGGACCGGATGTGGATGTACCGGCAGGTGATATCGGCGTAGGCGGCCGCGAGGTAGGCTATCTCTTCGGCCAGTACAAGCGCATCAGGAACTCCTACGACGCAGGCGTCCTCACGGGCAAGCGCGTGGACTACTGGGGCAGCCTGGCCCGTCCCGAGGCTACGGGCTATGGTCTTCTCTACTTCGTGAAGAACATGCTGGATGCCAAGGGTATCGACCTGAAGGACAAGGTGCTGGTGGTCTCCGGCTCCGGCAATGTGGCCACTTATGCCATCGAGAAGGCCCAGTCCTTCGGCGCCAAGGTCGTCACCTGCTCCGACTCCAACGGCTATGTATACGACAAGAACGGCATCGACCTGGATGCTGTGAAGGAAATCAAGCAGGTGCGCCGCGGCCGCATCAAAGAGTATGTGGAGACTCATCCCGAGGCCGAGTACCATGAAGGCTGCTCCGGTGTCTGGACAGTGAAGTGCGATGTGGCTCTCCCCTGCGCTACCCAGGGCGAAATCAGCCTGGAATCCGCCAAGATCCTGGTGGAGAACGGGGTCAAGGCCGTAGGCGAAGGCGCCAACATGCCTTCCGTCATCGAAGCCATCGATTACTTCCAGAGCCACGGCGTCCTCTTCGCCCCCGCCAAGGCAGCCAACGCCGGCGGCGTGGCAGTCTCCGCCCTTGAAATGGCCCAGAACTCCGAACGTCTCCAGTGGACCTTCGAAGAAGTTGACGGCCGCCTCCAGGGCATCATGAAGAACATCTACGAACAGTCCAAGAAGAACGCTGAAGCATACGCAGATCCCGACGATCTCGTAGCTGGCGCCAACATCACCGCCTTCCTGAAGGTGGCCAACGTCATGCTGGCACACGGGCTGGTGTAAGAACAACATAAAAGGATAAAAATGGCCCGCCAAGGCTACGCAAAGCCTTGGCGGGCTGTTTTTACGATATTTCCAAATCCCCCTGCTGGTCACGCCTGCGGAAGGAAAAACCTGCCAGTTGCTGGCTGGCCCAGCCTACAAAAAGGCCCAGGATGTTGGCGCCGGTGATGTAGACGAAAGCAACAACCAGGTTCAAAATATAGTCAGACTGAGCGGGAAAAGCGCCCAGGTAATAGCCTGCAAAGATGCAGGAAAAGGAATTGAAACCCACCAGTGAATGCTTGATACAGGGCAGCTTCAGGGCTACCATCAAGGCCATGATCATCAGGAACACCGCCAGCATGGAAGCCTGCATCCCGGGCATGAACACAGCGAACGCATCCGTCAGAACCACAGCCGTCAGGGCCAGGACTGCCGCCGCCACGCAGGTGACAGAACCTTCCCTGATGGCCGTTTTATTTGCCCCAATGGCAAGATACCAAGCCCAGCCAATGAAAAGCGCCCACACCGGCATCCCTGCCAAAGTCCCCAGGCAAGCCAGCGCCGAAACGCCCGCCACTACGAAATCCGTCTGATTGATACCAAGAATAGCCTTTCCCAACTGTCTCATGCAATCCCCTCTGTCTTTGTTTTAATTGTTTGATATTATTCTATGGGATTGTCAAGAAAATAGAAAGGACATGCGACCTAAAAATAAAAAACGAATTTCACTATGCTCGTTCCAGCCAGTCAAAAAGTGAGAATCCACTATCCCACACCATATGATAGGATATAATCAGATAATTGCTCTTCACCCGTTCCGCCTCTGGCACATTATCCCATGACTTCTCCACTGGAAAAGAATCCTCCTGGCAAAGATACATATGATTCTCACAGGAACAATAATGAAAGCGGTGCTCAAAATCCATATAATACGGGTCAAAGAGTCCCACATACGGCTCTTCCATGTCAGGCGTCTGAAGCCGCAGCCTGCTCCCCCTCTCAAAAGGCAGGGTGAAATGATGGTCGAACATGCTGGAATGTACCCAGTAATTCACCATATCCAAAGTATCTTGGGCAAAGCCCTGGGCCAGCAGCCAATCTTCATCCCCCTCGATACGATAAGTGACCTGCTGGCCATGAATCATAGCTGAATAGATATCCCACTCCTCATTATCCCCTGTGTTGCCATCAACAGGCTTTGTAGCGGCATCATAGCAAAACTCCAGATACTCCGCCACACCTCTGGCCAGTTTCTTATCTTCAGCACTCCCAGGAACATTATCCGCCACCCAGCGCAGAATTTTCACCTTTTCCCGGATATCCTCATAACTGAGAGATACCAACTGCACCTGCTCCCTTATCCCCATCTGCCAGGTCTTGCGGAAATAGTCACGTATTTCCGGGGAGCGAATCAAGTTGTATATGTCGTAGACTTGCGTTTTCTATCACCTGCCTGTTCATCTCTCTTCTTCAATGTAAATATTTTTCAAGGCCTCAATTGCAGTTTCCTCCGTAATCGGTTCAGCAGAGGCAGAAGCATATAGCGCAACACGGGACAAAGCACCTTTTAATTTGTAAATATTGCTCTTGATATTTTCAGCGATGTAATTTATCACATCATCAGGTATGACTATGCCGTCCGCCTGTGCAACTTTACGCAAGATAGCAATGCGCATTTCTAAATCTGGTGGTTGTATGTCAGCGATGATTCCACCTTCAATTCTAGCTAGAAGATGCTCATTCATCTTTGGTATTTTCTTAGGCAGCCTATCTGACGAAAGAACAACCTGCTTGTTGACACTCTTGAATACATCAAGTAAGTAAAGAAGTTCCTCCTGGCTCGATGCCTTTCCAGATAAAAACTGGATATCATCTATCATAAGGACATCCGCTTCATGATACTTCGCCCTAAAGTCATCCAGGCTACCTTTCATCACAGCCTCAATAAGCTCACTGACAAACATTTCACTGGTAACATATAACACACACATTTGTGGATTTTTCGACAAAACATCATGACCAATGGCATGCAAAAGATGTGTTTTCCCAGTGCCTACGCCGCCGTATATGAACAAAGGATTGTAGACATTACCAAGATTGGCCACAACTTCCATAGCTGCCGTATATGCTAACCGATTGGATTTACCTATGATGAATGTGTTAAAAGTATATTCCACAACTATACACTCCAATCGTATTTGAAAACATCCCCTCTCCTATTACTTTTTCCACTTCAAATGATGAAATTGTTATTCCTCACCAAATCGAAAAGCAACCATTTCAAGCAAACTATCAACTGCCTCCGCCGCATCTATCCCCTCAGCTATTATGGTAAAAGACTTTCCTCTAGTCAAATGATTGCTTATACACCAAAGCATTAAAATACTTTTAGCATCAACAGTTTCCCCATCAACTTTAACCTGTATCTTACTCTTAAATTTAGCCGCAGTACTTGCAAAAACACTAGCAGGTCGCATATCAACAAAGAGATAATATCTATTTTTTACAACCGTGGCAGCTTCAACACGATTCCCATAATCATTTATTATATCTTCTGGAAATCCATCATTTTCCCGGCTCATATTTTTGCACCTCAATTACCATCCTCACTTTTTCATTTCTTCCACAAAGTTTTTAGTTTTTTCCGTAACTATTCACCAGCTGGTGTCCAATGGATATAGCCTGGCTGCTTAATCATTGCCACCACCGATTTGTAAACATTCAGGCTGTGCTTCTTAATGGTACTTAGAACACAATTCATCCTGGCATAATCCTTGGTTCCATATAAGATGCGGAAGCAACCTACTATCTTTGTCTTGTTAATATCAATATACTAATTTTGTTTTTTACGACATCCAATTATTGCTGCTTTGCGAAAACATTCAAAAGCCTTCTCATCATCATGATAATCTCCTTGAGAATACATATTTCCTAGATAAAACAACGAATACGTGTCTCCAGCCTGAGCCGCCTTTTTATACCATTCTATGGATTTTTGCATATCTCTTTTTACACCACCAATCCCCTTTTCATACGCATAAGCACGTCGTCCCATATCCGATGCCTTATTATCATCCGTATATTTCATAACATCAGTCATAAAACCGTATAGGGGAAAACCAGCACGCCCAAAAAGCAAAACAGGAAGGAAAAACGGCGGTACAGCTACGCTTCTCGCAATTTCTTCATATATAATTCTTGCCTTTTCTTTCTCATTATTAAGTTCGTAAATACGGCCTAATTTTAATTTACAATTATTATCTCCTTTATCAGCGCCCATGGCATACCAACGCTCTGCCTCTTCCTTATCTTGCTGTACGCCTATACCATTTTCATACATACCCCCCAAAGCAAACATAGCTTTCACAAGACCTTGCTCTGCAGATTTCTTATACCAAAAAAATGACTCTTCCATGTTACCCTTATCCCCATGGCAGTTAAAGATTTTCCCCAAGGCAAACATAGATTCCACGTGTCCTAGTTCAGCTGCCTTATGATATAATGATATAGCTTTCTCTATATTCTGCAAATTGGCATTTTCCACATAAGAACCTGCCTTGTAATACATATATTCCGCAATAGGGTATTTAGCTTCCTGCATTTTAATACGACACTCTTTGTTAACCTCTTGACTGTTAATCCATACATGCAAACCATTATCATCTCTTTTGGAGCATATTTCTTCTAATGGCTCACCATGTGAAACACGCCTTCTCGCTCTTTTTCCACAATAGACACAAATATAATTTATCCGTTTTTCACTCATGTTTATTCCTCACATCCCTCGCCAATTGTATAAGTATAATAAACCACACACTCAAATAACCATTCGCACTATTTTTCATTTTCCCACAACGTTTTTAATTTTTTCCTAGCAATTTCTTTTCCCTTCCATTGTACCATAATCTCCGTTCCACCCTCAACTGAAGTAGCACTTTGGATTTCTAATAAATCAATTATATGTATCCCTTTGAATTCAGCTTTACCAAAATCAGATTCAACTAAAAGTCGTGAAAAGTCAACCATAACATCATTGCCATCCATTTTTACATCAACAGAATCAGGAACCCCATTTAGTCCGATAATTTTTTTCATAATCCCTAATGTTAGACTAGAAAAAATCCATGATAACATAACATTGCCTGTCATTTCATGGTTTTCTACATTATAACGAAGCAAGCCTACACCATTATTAAAAGACAACATCTTCACAACACCATAGAACAATATTTTTTTATCATCATTCATTCGAACAGTAATGTTCAACTTCCCTTCTTTGGTAGATATAACTTGTATTGAAGATATCTTATTATCTTCCGTCATCATGACTCTTCTTGATATTTCTTTGTTTACGATTTCATCCGATACATATATCTTACCATCTCTTATTTCTCTTAATGTGTTTTCATCTAAAACCCCTTTAATAATCTCAAGAGGTATTTCAATGCCATTTAGATCCCCCAACTTCTTTTTAATTTTACCAAAGACCATTATATTCACTCCTTGATAAGTATACTATTCTTATAAAACTATATTATAGGATAACTCACCCTCCTATCTATCATCACCAGTTTACAACTTTAAGCCGCATTATTCCAATGCTTGACCACATCACGCAATACGCTAAGAACATCGGCTGAATTTATGGTATTTGATGCCTCATCAGCTAACCTGCTCAAAAATAGCTCATCCTGAATTTGTTTGCTGATGGCCATTCGTACCTCTTGCGGGCTGCATTCCTTGAACCTTGCAAATCGAGTGTCTACATACGGCAGCAGCCGCATGGAGGCATGAGCCATACAAATCAAATTCAGCAGGCGCTCAATGCCACATCTGCGGCGCAGCATGTACCGCCCCAATGACCAGAACGTCTTGTGTTCGTAGTAACCCACCTCTATGTTCCAACGAATGCTATAAAGGCTCAAAGGCAGAAATTCCCTGTCCGTATCTCCGACAGTGGTATTTGGGTCATCAGTATGTGAGGCACACCCAAACCTTATTTCGGATGGCTCTGCCGTGCAGATAAATAAGCGCCTGGCACCAGATTCAGAAACTGTCACATATGCATGTACTGTGATGTCACCCAAAATTTTGGTCTTGACACAGCGATGCCCCACCTTGAACTTGCCCCTGGAGTATGTGCAAGCGAAGTCATCCAGCGATAACTGGGCACCTCTCTTGCAGGGGCGTCCTCTTTTCCCTGTGCGTGCTGGTGGCAAATCGTAAATGGCCGTATCAACCCGTACGTTGCATATTATGTCGGCGTTCTCATGCGAAAGGATTCTGCTGATGAATTTCTTTTTCGGGTACCAGCTATCACAGAGCACGACTATGTGCTTGCCTTCAAGATCCCTCATTACTGCATCTATGGCATCGGCAGCCATTTCAAGTTTGGTCTTCTCCTTTGTCCACAGACAGTAGACGACAGGCACATGAAGATAATGTATGCCGCCGGAGCATCCACCCTTCATATCTTTGTCTACCGGAACACTGAGCATAAGACTTACGAAGCAATGGCCATTGACGTAGGCACTGCCTGTATGCATGGCATGGTCGAACAACTTTGAGACAAAATCAAAGCACTGCCCAGCTTTGGCAACGATGGTATCGTCAACGCTCAGGAACAGCGGCGCATCTGCCAAGTCGGAAGGTATGGCTGACAGAGCCCTGCGGATAGTATGACTGACCCAGGAAGAGTCATCCACCGTGCATGTCTTTAAGGCTCGATAGTAGCTGTTCAGAGAACCTGGCATCAGCGAAAGATGGAACCTTCTATGCATCCAGCGTATCGAGGGGATGGATTCAAATGCAAGCATGGCAAGTACGATGCCACAAAGCAGGCTACGCATGGGGCGGGTAGCTTCATGGAAGTATGCCGCAAAATGCTCATTCAAGGCAGATACCATAGACATCAGGTTGAGATTGCTGTATAATGACTTCATCGCGCGAACCTCCTTTGCGTAGATGGGGTGTGGTAATTTCATCTTACACTAAAGGAGTGATTTGCGCGATATTTTTTTCAATCAGAAAAGTTGTAAAGTGGTG
>NZ_FNWN01000050.1:0-15458 GCF_900108415.1 Selenomonas sp. KH1T6 | reverse complement strand
GAGGGACTGATAATAGCGAGTACGGCGGAAAAGGCCTTCGCCGTCCGGCTTGCGTACCTGCATCTCAATGCTGTATACGGAATTTTTATCATCTTGAACATATACGTCGAGCCTGATGCCCTTGCTCTCGTAGGTGGCGTTGATGGTCTTTTCTTCTTCAAGATACTTTATGTGATGGATTTTGATTTTGAGGATTTTCTCAAGCATGCGTTTGCAGATGCGTTCCCGGCGCATGATGAGCTTGAACATATAGTCATCCTGGATAGTAAGCTCTTCCCAGGGCTTGATGGTATAAGGCATGGTGTAATCTCTCCTTTGCTGTAATTATACCATATTTTTGTAATGGTCATGTTATTTTGTAGGGGCAGGGATGACTGAAATTTTCAGCCATCCTTGCCTGAGCAAGAGAGAAGGTTAGGCGGACTTCTTGCCGAAGAGTCCCATAATACCTGCCTTGTTGATTTTCAAGAAATTCTTGTACATGAAGCTGGCCAGGTCATTGGCTTCCTCTGGAGTGATGCCGCAGGTGTCGCCCTCCTCGTCTGAGTGGGCTATGATGATGCTTCCGCAGATGAGGTCAAAAGCATTGGGCTTCAGTTCGCCTAGGATGAGGGTGGGGACAAGGGGCTTCCCAGAGAACAGGAACTCCTCGTCAAACCATGCATCATAGTATTTGCCGTTGCACTCAAATTCTCTGACATCAACCAGATGGCAATCGATGATTTTATACGCATTCTCTAGGAACTCGTCTTTGGGGATGGTGCGGATGCCCATGGAAACACTGGGCACATCTCCTGTAAAATCCTGCTCGATAACGTAGACCATCATGTCCTTATTGTCCTTTTTCATGGTAACTTCCCCTTTCCGGGAGCCTCTGCCCCCGCGCCACATTTTATTTTTTTGACGCACAGGCTTTACCGCAGGAGGAGGCTGCAGGCAAGGGCGTCCCGCAGGGGCGGCGAAGCTTCCCTTGCCAGAGGCCTCCACCTGCGGTAGACTGAGGCGGGCAAAAAAATGACCCTGTAATAAACAGGGCTGGGATGAAGGATGTTTTTCTGCGATGGTTTGTAATTTTGTGGATGCTGACTGTATAATAGAACATATACACTATGAAGGGGGATACGGATATCAGCACAGTAATCTACTATTATTCAGCAACAGGGAATTCACTATATATAGCCAGGGCTTTGCAGGAGTTGTTGCCGGAGGCGGAGCTGCGGTCTATTCCTGAGGCAATGGCGGAGGGTAGATTGGCTGTCAATGCGGAATGCGTGGGCTTTGTGTTTCCCATGCATTATTTTGGTCTGCCGCTACAGATGGAAGAGTTTCTGGAGAAGCTGACCATCTATGAATCTCCCTATACCTTTGCCATAGCCACCTGCGGTGTGCCCTACTGGGGCAGGCCCTTCCTGGATGCTGAGGCAATACTAGCCAGGAAGAACAGGAAACTTCATGGCAAATGGTATGTGCGGCTTGTATCCAACTACATACCCTATCGGGACATTGCTGCTGACTGGCGCATAAGCATCAGGGCCTGGCTGGCAGAGCGAAAAATCCGCAAGATTGCAGATGCTATAAAAAACAAGGAAGCCCATGATACATGGCAACTGTTGAGGAAGTTCTGCCAGAGGTATCACGAGGATTGGCGGGCACGTCAGGAAAAGATTGACGAGGCATTCCAGTGTGACAAGGAGAAATGCACGTCCTGCGGCCTGTGTGAGAGAATCTGTCCCAGGGGGAATATAGAGAGGCCAGAAGGCTTCCCGATGTGGCAGCATAGGTGCGTGGAGTGTTTGGGATGTCTCCATATCTGCCCGGCGCAGGCCATAGATTACGGAGATGTCACCCAGGGGCGCAGCCGGTACAGGCACAAGGACATAAAGGCAGCAGAGTTACTTCGGACAGGAAAGAAATGAGGAGGATGATATAGATTCCGGGCTGGCGTTTTACTTCGTATGCCTGTGGCTGATTTACATGGCGAAGTTTGTTTTCTGAATATGACCAGGGCGTGATAAGTAATGGCTGAGAAGAAGCATAGAACAGATGAATTGGAGAAACATCGGCAGGAAGTGTGGAAGCTTGTTGAAGATGCTGTCCTTCAGGAATATGGCTGCTTGTTGCCACCAGGGGATGTTACTGTTTCTATAGTGCTACCCTGGACCAAGGAAAAAGCACTGGGGATTTTGAAGCGGCAGGGCAGGATCGCTTCCTGGGGGCTGGACAAGGAATACAATGAGGGCAACAAGAGGCGATATTTGGTGACAGTAGATACTGACAGATTGTAGGCTAGGGTGTATGACTGATATAGGGTGAGGGGTTATGCATAAGGACATATTTGTGGAAAAGGATTGGAAGCTGTTCCGCAAGAAGTTTGCGGACTGGCAGGAGAACTACATTGAGAAGCTGACCAGAGAATATATTGACCTTTTGTCTGGGGACGGCAATGCCTCGGATAAGTTCTGGGAACTGGACAAGCGCATGAAGAAGGATAAGAAAAAGGCTGGTGTACTCATAACAGATATGAGCCGGTTAAATATGATATTCATCATTATGCAGCTGCTGGATGAAAAGGTTATAACGATGGACGACCTGGCAGATTTCAGCGAAGGTCTCAAGGAACGGCTGGAATTCTTGTACAGGCGGTAACACTCACTAAGGGGAGGCAGGATTAAGATATGTTTTCCAGAAGTAAGAAGAAAAAAGTATATGTGATAGACATCTTTGGAGTTATCGAGGCTGCTTCGTCATCCATTTCCCTGAGCAAAAAGAATACCAACATGCAGAAGGTTATTAAGACCCTGCATAAGATTGCTGGAAAAGACAAGGAAGAGGTTGCAGGCGTCATCATTCACCTGAACACTCCCGGCGGCACAACGGGTACCTCCGAGGAAGCGGCCATGATGATAGAGAAAGTCAGGGAGAAGGGCATCCCTGTCATTGCTTCCATTGCAGATATATGTTGCTCCGGGGGCTACTGGATTGCCTCTGCCTGTGATTACATCTTTGCCAACCGCACATCCATGACTGGCAGCATAGGCGTTATCATGCAACTGCCCAACATCAACGGGCTGTCCGACAAGCTGGGAGTGAAGCAGGTAACGGTTAAGGCAGGCAAGATGAAGGACATCGGCAATCCATTCCGGGAGCTTACGGAGGAAGAGCGTGAGTTTCTGCAGGAGCACGCTGAGGAAACCCATGAGATATTCAAGGAGGCGGTCAGAAAGAACCGCAGGGAAATACCGGCTGATGTACCGGAAATCTTTGACGGGCGTCCCTTCTCGGCAGATTTTGCCCTGCAAAACCATTTGATTGATGAGATAGGCACCTTCTATGATGCTCTGGACTATTTGCTGGGCAAGGCGGGTGTAGAAGAGAAGGACATCAAGCTTCAGCATAACGTGGAGAAGAAGGGGCTGTTATCAAAGCTGTTTTCCTTGGAGGTAGATAACTCCCTTGTCAACGCACTGGCTGATTATCTGGCAGGGAAGTCGTTGTCATCACGATGAAATCCTGGGTAGAGTGGCAATGGAAACGCTTGGGGAGCTGGCCAAGCAAGGAATGAGGTCTGGTGAATGATGCATGAATTGCTGTTGAAACGTGTGTATGAACCATATGAACCAAAAGATGGTTACAGGATACTGGTAGACAGGCTTTGGCCTAGGGGGATAAAGAGGGAAGTCGCCCAGCTGGATGAATGGGCAAAGGAAATCACCCCCAGTACGGAAATCCGCCGCCTGTATCACCAGGGGGATATGCTTTTTGAGGGTTTCTCTCAGGCATATCTTGAAGAGCTGGAGGCTAATGAGGCTGCTGAAACTTTTGTCAGCAACTGCAGTGAGCAGCTGAAATCGCAGAATGTCACGCTGGTATATGGGGCGAAGAATGAGCAGAAAAATCATGCGCTGGTGCTTAGGGAATGGTTGAGACGCAAGATAGCAGGAGGGCAATATGTTGCACGCTGAATTCTCGAATCAACTGCTGGATGATGAGAAACAGATTCGTCAGGAAGTGTTTATGTCAGAGCAGGGCTTTGAGATTGAATTTGATGATATAGACAATAATTCAACGCACATGATGCTCTATAGTGATGATGATGCCGTAGGCTGCTGTCGATTCTTTCCCGGGGAGGCTCCCGGCGAGTATATCATTGGCCGCATTGCTGTGCGAAAAGCTTACCGGGGCCAGTCCATGGGGAAGCGTATTGTAGAAATGGCCATCCAGCATATTAAGAACAAGGGAGCATCTAAAGTATCTCTGTCGGCTCAGGTTCAGGCGAAAGACTTTTATGAGGGTCTGGGCTTCCGGGCAAAGGGAGATGTGTATTTGGACGAGCATTGCCCACATGTACATATGGAGAAGGTTCTGTAGCGAGGATGAAGATGTCCCCTATCTCTGCAGGTGGGGGTGGCGAATATCATAACTGGCGGTGAGCACATATCTCCCGCCTCGTTGAAACGCCAAGAGAAAGTTTTGCCTACGGCAAAACTGGAACAACGGCGTTATAATAGTTGATGCCCTGGACATGGTGGCATCAAAAAGTGGGGCTGCTGCATGAGTGAAATCACTTATGCGGCAGCCCCACTTTGATTATAGGCAGGTAGAGGTAGCACAACTGAGGATATTATTTCAGCTGTGCCAATGCATCTTTCTCTGCTTCTATCAAAGCCTGATGCACGGCTTCGAAGGCTTCCTTGTATTCTGGCGGCAGTTCCTGGTCACTGTCCAGGCAGATGTTATTACCATCGCTGCAATTGAACACGATGGAAATAAAATCTGTGTTACCATCAAGATTTTCCCGATAGGGCAAATCTTTCCAGTCGCGCATGCGGTATTTGGCGATGATGGTCTCGGTGGCTTCCAACTTCTCTTTGGGGACAGTGACTTGTTTCACTACCCGTTCGCCGAAGGGATTGTCAGCAGTTTGCTGGGGCAAGGTTTTCTTGAAAATGGCTTGTTTACCGGGAAGATGTCTGTCGGCTTCTAATTCCAGGCTGTATAAAAAACCATCTTGTCTGCTGCTGCAGGAATAAATGCAGGAGTATAGTGGGGGAACGAGAAGACCCTCTGCATCCAGCTTCTTGAGGAAGAGCTCAAGGAAAACATCTGTGCCGCACCAGCCGTGGGGCAGGGTGGATACACCGCCTTCTGCGCGGACATAGAGCCGTTCATCAGTGTCATAAAGAACCTCAAAGCTCAGCGATGTGCCCAAAGCACTGTTCCGCAGGCTGCTGCCGTTTATGGCAGGGAGGTTGTACTTCCTGATGATGCCCTGCAGATCAAGCAGCGCCTCTACTGGCAGGTCTTTCTGGAAGACCAGAGGAGTGGTTGTGTCTTGGCGGTCACAGGACAACATAAAATGGGCCGTGTCTCCCTTACGCACAGCTTCCAGAAGATAATTACCAGCAGGGAATGGGGGACAATCATTTTCAACTGCTGGTTTGGCTATGCCACCTATGTATTTAAATCTTAAGCTGAATTTCCTGATGTTGTCTGAATCGATGACCTTTGGTGCCTTGGGGTCAGAGAAATCAGCCAGCCCTCCGCTTATTGGCCCACCAGAACAGCAACCCGAAGGGATAAAACTGAGCAGTCCTATGAGAGTAAGCCCCAGGTACAGGTATAGTTTGGAAAGTTTCATCATGCGTCCTTTCATTACTTCTGCATCAGCAGGTTAAGCATCTGAGCGTCAACTATACCGGTGTTTTGCTGCTCATCCGGGTCATCTGGCAGGGAGTGCTCCACCCGTGTGCTGAGGATGGTGGGGATTTCCTCCGGGTGAGGGGAGTGGGTCTTGGTCTGGGCAACGATTTTGTCCTTTTCATATACGGTGATCAGCACCGAACCGTCAGACATTACCCGTGTCACTGTGGTGGTATCCTCACCTGGCTTCTCCCCAGTGTCGGTAATGGCACCCCCGGTCTCCAGCTGACGGAGCATGGTGCTGAACTTGCTCTTGGCCTGTATTGTCTTGTCCTTGCTGTCAGCATCCTTTCCCGTGTCAGTCCAGGCAGTAGTGGCCTGTATCGGTTTGATTACCATGGGATCGCCTCCTTTGTAGCTGTTACATGGCTCTATATGTATATCGGAGAAAAAGGAGAAAATATAAGGTGAACTTAGGAACAGTTGAAATAGTATAACCTTTGGCATACAATAATTTATAGAAAAACTTGAACATGGCATGTATCGGGGAGGCGCAAGATATGGAGAGCAAGATTGGCAAATATCTTAAGCTGGGCAATCATCCTGTAGCTGTGTTGTGGAAAGGTGAAATGCCAGAGGAGGCCATACACTTCCAGGAAGGGAAATGGGGGTGTGTGGTGGCGCTTATCAAGGCAGCGTCTAAAGGTAAAGTGGCTTGTGCCACAAAGGCTACTACTGTCTGCATGGGAGGCAGGGCTGGTCTGGGGTTCCAGGGATATGAGCATGGCTGGATAGAGTATTTCTTGTCTACCGGCAATGAAAATATTGCCAACAGCGAACATTACAAGAAAACGCCGGAACTGGCCATGGTTTTTACGGAGACTATTCCACGGGTCAGCCCCAAGGAATGCCTAGTTTTCAAGCCTCTGGATATGGTGTCTGAGGATGAGAGGCCTGAGTGCGTGATATTCCTGGTCAATGCAGACCAGATCTCGGGACTGGTGACGCTTGCTAATTATGACATGGATAGCCAGGACAATGTGAAGGTGCGTTTCGCCTCTGGCTGCGGGCAGGCGGTGCTATATCCCTTGTCTGCCGAAGAGAAGGGCGAGAAGGCTTGCTATATCGGGCTGACAGATCCATCGGCCAGGAAGGTGATCGATAAGGAACAGCTATCCTTTAGCATACCATATAGCAGATTTCTTGAAATGGAGCAGGAAGCAGAGGGAAGCTTCTTTGCTACCGACACATGGGATATTATACAGAGCAGGATTTAGCGAGACAGGAAGGGGATGAAGTTTTATGGGACGAGGGAAGCAAAGCAAAAAGAAGGTTGTGAAATACCTAAAGGACTGGAACGGTTCAAGATATCTAGACCAGGAAGAATTCTGCAAGATTTCATTCAAGGTCAACAAAAACAAGGTCATGATATTTGCATCGCTGGTATCAGATTATGTTTTCGTCAGATATGTGGAAGAACTTGAAGAGAGGACGAAGTACCTGCCTCATGGACTAGGTATGAGCAGGGAGAAGCGTGGCGAAATAGGGCATATGCTGCATGAGGCAAAATACGCCATGGAGCAGATAAGGGATGCTTCCAGCAATGAGGAGCTTTTCCATGCGCAATACAGATTGAGGGATATCTGCAGCGCATTTGTAGATGCCGGGATACAGGTATTAGAGGGGAACAGGGAAACAGAATAAGGGGTGTAGGTTTTGGCAAACGTATTGAGCGTCTTGAAAGAGGCCATGGATGATGACATACGAAACCAGGTGGCCATATTTGAGGTTGTCACCGTCAAGAATATAATGGAGACGGAGGGGCTGAAGGTAGCAGAAAAGGCTGCCGGGATGGTGAATTCTGTGGGGAGGCTCTTGGGCGCAAAGAATCGACTTGTGAAGGATTTAAGGCCCCGAAGCATTGATGAGCAGATTGATGACAAGATCGAGGAGTGCGCCCATGACAGCCGGGGAATGCTGGATGCAGAGCTTCGGGGCCTTTTGGTGGAGCGACTGGAGCTGGAAGATGAAGCTTCGGATGAGAGAATTGCCAAGGAGCTTGTGAAACGTGCAGCTGAGTACATGGAGATTGATGAGGTACTGACTTCGGCGGAGATGACTGATGCCGTGCTGCAGCAGTACAAGAATCAGCAGGAAAAGAAAACGGGCTGGCCAGCCCTGGCCATGCTAGGCGTGTGGCAGCAGATGACGGGCACCTCCAAAGTGGACGGGGAGGTCTACTGCCAGCTGATTTCAATGGCCGGGTCTGTCTACGGCAGAAGCTTCGCGCCGGAGGATGATGACTTGCCTGACTGGATTATGGGCAGGGAGGCTGACACCAGGCAGGAGATAGAGGAATCGGATGCCTCATATCTGGCAAGGGAAGAGGAACTGAAAGAGGCACAATCTGCCCGTGAGGTGGCAGAGCGGAATCTCCGGGATGCCCGAAGAAGCGAGGATGCTGCCAGGGCTGAACTGGAGATGCACAGAAAGCATATTGAGGAAATCCAGGTATGGCTGGATAACTACGACAATCTGCGGGTGAGCCAGGAGATTGAGCTTGGTGTGTTGGAGGGCCAGCTGGTGTCGGCTGCCAGTGATGCCAAGAAATCGGCCCGCACTATCAATAAGCTGAAGCGGGCTATAGTACAGCAGAGGAAAAAGCTGGCCAGCCTCCAGGCTGGGAGGGAGACAAATCTGGCAACAATAGAGAATGCACCGCAAAGGGAAATGGAGCTTCGCCAGCTGATAGAGCAGGCTGAGGCAGAGAGTGCAAGTGCGCTGGAAGCTTGCCATGAAGCTGAGGATGAGTATGAATTTGCCCGAGCTGCCAGAGACGAAGAACGCCGCAGACGTATAGAAAATATCAGTCGTAGCATGGAGGAATGGTTCGAGCAGGAGTATGGCGGGAAAGCCTATGAACTTGATGAGGTGATTCTAAACCAGCTGGCTATGACCAACAATGAGCACAGGATAGGCGTATTCAAGGCCATAAAGCAGGTGTTGGATGCAGATACGCCAAAAGATTTGGGAAATAAGGTCAGCGATGAGAGCTTGCGGCTGCCCATCAAGGGAACGGGGATGTTCCTGGTGTACGAAGCAGATGAGGTCGGTAAGATTAAGTTTGTACGGTTCACGGATGGGGATAGTCTATCAGAACTGCAGCGGGAGAAAGAAGAGAAACAGCGGCTTGAGCATGATGAAGGCCAGATGATAGAAGAAATGGCATAGAGGAACTGCGGAGCCAATGGCTCCGCGTTCTTGCTAAAGGGGCAGGATTATGTATTAGATGAGATGAATACTCATAGAGGGGAATCTGCCGTGGATAAAAAAGGAGATATCAATGACTGGAGAAACGTTAGCGCAGTTTTATATGCGTAAGCTGCCGGAGCTTAGGCGGAAGCGGGATGTTACCCGCAAGGAAGTAGCCCAGGGAGTAGGAGTTACCTTGGGAAAATATGACAAGTGGGAGACTGGTAAAGCACTGCCTAAGGCCGGGGACGTGGACAGGCTGGCGGAGTACTATGGCATCAGCATAGATGAGATGCTGGAGATCACGCCGGAGGAGAGTGCTGCTATCAACAGGCAGATCATTGCGGATGCGGAGCAACTGCCGCCAGAGCAACGAAAAAATGTGCTGAGAGTGATGAGGGACGGCCATCCTGAGTTATTCCGTAGCTACAGGCAAGAAACATGGACATAATTGATTTTGCTAAAACCCGGGAGGCACGTCTGGCGAAGGCAGCCAAGGAAAAAGCTGAACCACACGCACGGTATCGGGCTATGGTGGAGGCTCTGGACAGGGAAGATATGACGGCGATGGAGTACATTGCGCAGAATCATGCATTGCAGATGGCATATAGGATAGTGGAGCACAGCCCTTGCTGGGGAGATAAACAGGGAGATTCCTTCTTGCAGGTCTGGTCATCACTGGAAGCTGTGGTGCCTGTGCTTGGGGATTTGATTATAGCCAATAGCTATGTGGATGGAGCAGTGCGTCTGGCAGGGCAGAAGTTTATGGCCAATGAAGTAGGCCGGTGGGCAGCCCGGCGGATGATACTTGACTATCTGCTGATTCTGATTGATGACAACAGTCGCCCCGATGATTGGCTGGATATCCGTGATAAGCAGCCACTAAAAAACGTCTTTGAACATTTGGGGTACATTGTGAAATGAAGGAGAGAACAACATGTCTTTGAATGATAATTACTGCTTTGCCTGTGGCAAGGAGAATCCTATTGGCTTGAAACTGGATTTTATGGTGCAGGATGACAAATATGTGGCAAGAAAGGTCCTGGCTAAGGAGTACCAGGGCTATGATGGCATAGCTCACGGCGGGATACTGACCACCATGCTGGATGAGTCAATGGCCGGGTATCTAAATAAGGAACTAGGAGAGAAAGCTGTCACGGCAAGGCTGGATATACGCTATCGGAAGCCAGTTCCCATAGAGGAAGAACTGGTGATAACCAGCTGGGTGGAGTCCCGCAAGGGCAGTTTTGTGAGCATGAAGGGCAGCATTGCCTTGCCGGATGGCACTATTGCGGTGGAAGGCAGCGGAAAGCTGGCTATAGTGGAACAGGCTGAGTAGTTTTCTGAAGTAGGCAAAAGCCGGAAGTGCTGTGAGAGGAATGAGTTCTATGGCGGAGCAAAGGAAAATAAAGTTCTCTGGAGTAGTTCAATCTGTGCAGCCACGGTCTAATGTGTGGCGGTATCGACTGGATAACCGCAATCACAGTACGACAGGATACAACATATTTCTGACTGGTGTAGCTGATGAGGAGGAGAAGGCTTTTGCGGTGGCTATATCTGAGAAGCAGCAGGAAAAGATGCGGCTTCATATTGGGGACGAGATAAGCGGCACTGCTTGGACGAAGAAGTATACTAAGCTGGAATATGCGGATTACTATAGGGCTGGTGCCTTGAAGAAAAATACTGAGGCGCATATGTCAGAGGAAGAGACAGCCTCTCCCTGGACTGGAGAAGTGCCGGGGCTTGATGTGTATGACTGGCGTGGCTGCCGTATGCTGGATGGCAGAACATACAGAAGTAAGTGCTTCAAATGCAAGTGGGCCTGTATGGCGAATGTAGCCATTGAGTATGACTGGGGCGTACAGCAGAAGTTCCGTTTTGAGAGCTTCTGCTATGGACCTAAGAACTGTAAGCTGTATAAGATGGGCAAGCCCAGGCCAGTACCCTACAAGGGTGATACTCCCTCATATGATGAGGGATGGCTGGATGATGTATGTACGGAACGGCGCGGGGATGATGAGTGAAATTGTTGTTGTGAGAGGAAAATGCTATGCAAAGCAAGGAAGAACAGATTAGGACACTACGTAGGGTAAAAATGGCGGAAGTGGAGCATTTCCGGGAGTTTGTGAAGTCGGGCCAGCCAATCAGGCAGGGGACAGCAGAGGCGGAAATGTGCCACCGCATGATTCAGCGGGCAGTCATTATTACCAGTGAAATAAACCGTGAGTGGCATACGCCCGAGGAACTGCATGGGCTATTGGAAGAGCTTACCTGCCATGAGGTGCCAAAGTCTGTGCGGGTCATGGCTCCCTTTACGGTAGATTTTGGCGCTAATATCGTGTTCGGGGAGAACGTGTTTGTAAATGCAGGGGTATCCATGCAGGACCAGGGAGGCATTACTATTGGCAGTGGTGCTCTCATTGGGCATCATGTGGTGCTGGCTACCCTGAACCATGAATTGGAGGCAGACAAGAGGCAGGATCTACTGCCAGCCCCCATACATATAGGAGCGAAAGCCTGGATTGGGGCGAGTGCCACCATTCTGGCCGGGGTGACGATAGGTGAGGGTGCTGTGGTGGCAGCAGGAGCTGTGGTCACGAAGGATGTGCCAGCCTATACTGTAGTGGGAGGAGTACCGGCCAAGGTTATAAAGACAATAGGGTGATGTGATGGATTATTGCGTGAATTTTCGTAAGGGTTGTCTGCCTGTAACTGAGTTTCGGAAGAGGTATCAGGACAGGGAGCGGTTTATCGGGTACTGCCAGGAGTGTCCACGGTATGATACGGTTTGGTCGTGCCCTCCGTTGGACTTTAATGTGGATGAGTATCTGGATAGGTTTACATGGGTGAATGTGGTGGGAGCTAAAGTAGTATTGAGTGCTAAGGTGATTGATGAAGCGGATACAGCGGAGAAGGTCAAGACTGTGGGCTGGGAGATTGTGTCTGCAGTCAAGCTGGAACTGGAAGAGAAGATGCGTCAGCTGGAGAAGCAGGTGCCAGGGAGTGTGTCCCTGTCTTCTGGCGGGTGCAACCTCTGCAAGGAGTGCAGCCGTAAGGAAGGGAAGCCGTGCAGGATGCCGGAGAAGATGCGGTATTCACTGGATGCATTTGGCTTTGACCTGAGTGCCATCACCAAAGATATGCTGGGGATTGACATCCTGTGGTGCAAGGACAGGCTGCCAGAGTACTTTACCCTGATACATGGGCTGCTATCGGCAGAAGAGATGCCTGAGGCGGCCTGGGATACCACAGGATGGATATTTGATGTAACGTGATGGTATGGGAAAAGCAAGATGCTGCACAGGATTCTGCAGAGGGGGAAATGACGGATGGATATTCCTCAGGTAGTACGGGATAAGAATGATGCTTACTGGTTGTTTTGGGTGTATCAGGCTGCCTGTATGCCAAGCATGACTTCCTGGGCCAGGAAAAAGAACAAGGGGAAGCTGCTTAAGGGCATTGATGAAATAATCGGGAATGTGGACAAGAAGAATCGTAAATCCCTGCGGAACGTCAATCCTACGGCTTTCAAGAATATAGTTGAGATGTTGAATGCCATTGAGGGCAATGGGCAGGACTTTAAGGATAAGTTTTTGCAGTTCTCACCAGAAAGTAAGGCTGCAAAGAGAATAAACTCCTTCAGGGAGTTTTACACAGAATGCAATCACCGAAATGACATGGATGAGATGATGCGGCTGTGCCTTATTTTCATCATTGTCCATGAAGGCTTGAAGGATTTGGAGGGGAAAGACAAAGGACTGATCCGAACCATTGCCCTAAAGACATTGTCAGCCTTTGAAGTGTCAAAGGGAAATCCCTCTGTCTGGGAAATAGAAACAGACATTCCCCGCTGGGAACTTATAGTCAGGGCCTGTCTGAGAAATTTCTGAGCGAAGATTTTGATACCAATATGGAAGACATGGGCTTGGTTTGGACACAAGATGTCATACAGGAAATGTTCTCTTGGAACGACATTTATATCAATGACTTCTTCAAAACACAATGTGGTCGTAAGGACCTGGAGAAGATATGCAAGCTGCTGATGATTCAGATGAAGAACCAGTATGGCATACTGGATGAACTTGACTGCGTCCATGATCTGCTTGATGATGACGGGGTCAATACTGACGTGCTGGATGAACTCCAAGAAAAATTCAGAGATATGGCTGAGGATTTCGAGGAGGCATTATTTTCGGCTGTTCTATTTTACCGTATGTGTCTGATGAAGCTGCTCAGGAAATCAAGGAATCGCAGTTCCCATCTGCAACAATAGGTTCGCATGCTCTTACAGAAGAGGGCCTTACATTTATTGAGAAAGTACGCCAAAGCGGATACCGTCCAACATATAACCCTGATGACAAACTGAATTTGGAGGCTATGCTGCCCTGTGCCTTTGCCCGCAGCGTAAAGATGATGCGGTTTATCAATGAAGTATATGATGGTGATAAGGAGCACTTTTACTTGGCAGGGCAGAAGAACAGCCGCTTCATATCGGCTAACCGCATTGGAATACGCTTGAATGCCATCAAAGCCCAGGGGGTATACATGGCCAGCCTGGAAGATGAAGAACTGAGCAAGAAGCTACTAGAACAAGCAGAGCGTTCCTTCAGCCAGTTGGCTAACCTTATCAAGGACTATGGGAAGTATCCAGTATCCTATGGGATGATACTGCAGAAATTCCTTGACAAAATGGGTGGCAGTGATGATGGGCTGCATGACTTCACGGCTTTATTCATCTACTTCTGCAATAGCTTCAACCAGCAAATAGATGAGACGGATACCAACTGGCGAAGCAGCATGATTGTGATACTTGATAAAGAAAAGTACAATTTGACATCATTCGGAGCAGTAGAAGAAAACATCATTGAAGAAAGCGGTTCAACTGCTAGGGAAATGCAAAGGATCTTTGCGCAAATGCTGCCAAAAGCATTGCCGGGAAAGAGTTTCGCGGAAATGTGGGATATGCCTCCCGGGCAGAAAGAAGCAAACTTCTATCAGATGCTTTGGGATTTGGGGCAGCTGGACGGATACAGCCTCTCTATGTTTGAGAATGAGAAATTAAGCAGTAAGGAGCTTCGTGACATCACCAATGTCATAACAGTTCGCAGCGGCATGATGCAAACGACCAAGGGGGATTTAACCCTGTATTACATAGTGGGCATCCTGCTTCGCAGCATATTCCGTGGCTATAAGGAAGTCACGGATATGATTGACGAGTATTCGGGCATTGTCCGGGAGTCGGAGAAGAATAAGAAGCTGGCCTCCATGGCGGCACGGCAGAACAACCGCATCCTGGAGCTTGAACAGCTGAACATGGATAAACAAGAAAAACTCAACGAGTCCCAGAAGGAGATTGACAAGCTTAGGAAGCTGGTGGCAGAGCAGGAAGAGCAGATCAAGCATGACAAGGAACGCATTGCTATCCTGGAGCAGGTGGCTGCTGAAGAAGAGGCTTATGAAGCAGGTTATGGACATGATGGCTTCCTTGTACGTGAAGGAGAGGCAGGTTATACTTCAGATACCACAAAGGCTCGCAGTGCCAATGTCATAGTATTCGGCGGCCCGGATAAGTGGCAGAGCCAGGTAGTAAGCCAGGCACCACAGTATACCTGTGTCAGCGTGGATAACAACACATTTGACAAAAAGAATATAAAAGGCGCAGATGCGGTGGTGTTCAAGACGGACTATCTCTCCCATAAGCAGTGGTATGCTGTTAGTGACTACGCCAAGAAGTGCGGACGGAAAATCATCTACTGCCGCAATAACATCCCTATGATGTTTGAGCAGATTGAGAGAGCATTGAAATAGGCATCTTTATTATTGTGAAGAGGGAGACTGGATGATAACGGAATCTGAACTGAAGACCGGCGTTATCTTTGGTGATAATGAAAATCAGGAATATGTCTATATGCCTGGCAGCGAGATCGGCGTGGATAGTCCCATGTGCGTCTACGAGAGTGATGGCAGGCGATTGGATGTGGATCTAAATGAAGCTCTGCGGCTTATCCGAGTGCGGGCACTAAGGCATGCCAAGCATCCTGTGCTGGGCACAAGTTCGTGCTGAAGGGGGAGACATGTGAAGAAATCACTGGATATTGTATTGCTGCTGTTGTTTTTCCTAGAGTTAGGCGGCATGTTCCTGCCTGGTCTGGTTCATGAGCTGCTGGGGTGTATTTTTCTTTTGCTGGTTGTTCTTCATAATGCAGCAAACCGAAGTTTTTATCAGCATTTCCATGAAGGAAGGAACTCACCTCAAAGATTGGTGAACAAGGCCAGCATATGCCTTTTTGCCGTAGGTCTCACCATACTGGCGGTTTCTGGCATGGCTTTGTCCCGCAACCTCTTTTCATGGATACATTTGGGGGAGGCATGGAACTGGCGTTCAGTGCATTTGCTGTCAGCTGTTAGTGTACTGGTCTTGCTTTTCGTCCATCTGCTGTGTCATGCCAGAAGGTATATACGTGGACGGAAGTTCTTCATTGCTTTGGGAGCAGCCTTTGTCCTGGCCACTGTGGGGATTTTTGGCTTGCCATATCTTGATCGTTGGTTTCATCAGGTAAAGGTGG
>NZ_FNWN01000053.1:0-14497 GCF_900108415.1 Selenomonas sp. KH1T6 | reverse complement strand
ATCCTTGTTCTTGTAGTCATACTTACCATAGCCCAGGGAGTCATCCAGCTCTGCTTCAAGGCCATTCTCCATGAACTCTGCTATAGTTTCCTTAAATAAGTTCTGAATGTCCTCCATGCTGGTGACGTTGCTTTCTTGCAGCAGTGCCCGAATCTTCTCCCGGCGGGCTTGCTCTTCTGGGGTGCGTGATTTTCTGCTCATAAAAATACCTCCCAAGTGATGTTCCCATTTTACATCACTTGGGAGGTTTACACAAAATCCGGGGTAGACTCAAGAACGCCCCCATTCATGGTATAATTTCCATGGATGGGGGCGTGTTGCGCCAAGTAAATAAATCTCCAACTTGTCATCAAAAGTTTCAAGCAGGAAAAACACATCATCTGTTCGAAACATGAACCATGTCAATTAATCCGCAAAACAAGAGGTGATATTATGTCGATTGCAGCAGTCTTTCTGATTGAAACCGCTATAGCCATCGTCATTTTGCGCTGGCTGTGGGGGAAGAAACGCGGGGAGAAACTTTCACTCAAAAGGGTTCTGACCATCGTATTTCTGTCCCTTCCTGGCGTATTCATAGGCGGCTTCGTAGAACACCAACTTATGAACAACGCCATTGTCCATAGCCTCCCTCCACTCCTCGCTGGCATTATTGTGTCTGTATTCGTCACAGCTACCTGCGAAGAACTCATCAAATATGCGGCATTGCGCTGGGTAATCAGCCATGAGACAAAGATTGTCTCGCATCTTGATGTATTGCTTACCTCCATCATGGTAGCCATGGGTTTTACCTTATTTGAAAACTACGTCTATCTGCGTGAGGGGACGATTACTTTGATACGCATTTTCCTTCCCTTTCACCTGCTGTTTGGCGCTATCATGGGCTATTATTATGGAAAAGCAAGAGTCACTGGCAAGAAAATCTACCATTTCCTGGCCCTGGCCTTGCCGATACCGATACATGCCATTTTCGATCTCTTCCCGGTGACGAAGGAGTACTTGCCCCAGGATGAAAAAGCCATCGATGCCCTCACTTCCCTGCCTTATGAAACCGACGAGTTGATTATTATTTGGGGAACTATAATTGCTTGCATTGCCTTCATCCCCAGCATAATCAAGGTCTTCAGGAAAATCCACCAATGGAGCCGCAACGACGAACTGCAGGAAAGTATACGAGCGTAAAAATATGGGGCTATTGCACGTAATGCAACAGCCCTATATTTACCAAACCCGTTTGATCTGCACGAAGGCGGAGATGTCCTTGTCATGGACGCCTTTCTGAAGCTGCACTTCCCCATCGGCAAACCAGCCCGTGGCAAATTCCGTTTCACCTGACAGGGAGAGGACTAAATGGGTCTTGTCCTGATTGTTCCGCAGGGTATATAATTTGCCATCATAGCCCTCATAGTGGAAGGAAAGCTCCGGGTCGGCTCCGGTGAAGGCGTGCTTTACCCCAAGACGCATGCTGTAGTTGCCGCGATTCAGATACCGTTTCAGTTCCAGGCCCAGCTGTCCTGAAAAGTAGGTGTTATGCATGCCGGAGACATGCTGGTTGAAGATGCCTGCGCCCTTTTCAGCGTAGGCGGGCTGACTCAGCCGGGAAAGCTGGAAGCCTGCATAGGGGCTCACATGCCAGGTTTTGCCATCCTTGGCGTTGAGGTCATATTTGTATTCTCCGCCAATTTCTGCCAGATGGGAGCGGTAGCTGGCGTCAGCGCTGAGTCCCAGCGCACTAAGGCTGCGATGGAGCTTGTTGCGCATCCAGCCGTAGTCAGCATAGATATAAGCATCAGCAGCGCCCTTATGATAGCCTGCATAAACACCGAACCGGGTGTCATTAATAGTGCCGTTGCCGGATTTTGCACCCATGCCTGTGGTTTGATAGCTGGCAAAGATCCCCCCCCGCCAGTTGTCATTGATACGGCGGTCATATCCTCCCGATACGGCGCTGCCGTGGTAGTTGGCCCCACCCTTGAAATCTCCCCAGTTCTTGGTGTACTTCACCTAGGCATTGTTGTCCTGGACCACAGGAAGGAGCATATTTACCTTGAGGCCGGTATCTGTCCCGCTGTCCGCCAGGTGACTGCTTGGCAGGGCCACCTCAACAGGCTGCATGGAAAAAGCCGTGCTCAGGCGGTCAGAAATGACACGGCTGGCCAGAGTAATTTGCTGGGGCAGGACTGCCAGATCGGGCCCCTCCGAGGCAATGACCTCCATAAGAGCTTTTTGGGCGTCTGATGCGCCAAAGCTGTAGAGGGTGCGCATTTCCTCCTTGCGTGAGTCTCCCGACAGACCTTTCTGCATATCGTCCATTGCCTCAAGCGCCTCAGCCTGCTCTGCCGTCATATTCCCCATATTGTTGGCAGTCACCGTCGTGGCCGTGAGTATGTTGCCGGATACCGTCCCATAGGTGCTGAGCATCCCCGTAACCTTAGCCGGATGCTCTGCATTGTTGGCCACATCCCCCTGGATCCTTCCCGCCGTCAAAACTTCGTAAGTCTCCCCAGGGAGCGCATTGACAAGAACCACCTGGCTGCCCGATACATCTGCCGTATCCTGCACGATAAAACGGTTGTTGCCCTCTGCACTTACGCGGGAGACCAGCTGCCCTGTGCTGACCAGGCTATTCATGGTAAGATCGCCACGGCCCTCACCGTCACCGGCTACGGCTACGTTTCGGTTGTACAGGGTGCCGGCAATGGTTCCCCGTCCGGCGATGGTGCCATCTTCTACGCTGTAGGCATCACCTGCCACCGAACCGTCAATGGAAAGGGTTCCTCCCTTGGCAACGCTGGCCCCCAGGTAAGTGTTGTGCCCGGTCAGGGAAAGACGGCCTTCCCCTTCTTTGAGAAGCCCCACATGAAGCCCTTCCATGCCACTTTCGTCCACATCACTGTTATACTTTTCTACATAGAGAGCTGTCAACAGACGGGCACCTGGTTCGGCCTCAGGATTGGAAATCCAGTTTGTATCATAATACTTGTAACGTTCGGCCAAGTCTTCCTCCGTACTGTCGGCAGCAATTTTCCCCACCCTGATCTCTTTGATGTCATTTGACCAGGTGGAATCGTAGCCTTTCGTGTCGATAGGGTACATAACGATGGGGCTGCCATCTGAGGTAAAACGGTGGGTGATATTCCCCGTTGTAAGCCGCCTTGCATTCAGCGCCCCGGGACCTCCCACAGCTTTTCCCACATCCACTACGCCCTGTCCGACAAAGGCTGACAGGGGGACATTGTAATAGGCATCATGGGCAAAATAAGGCCAGTACTCCGCTACAAATTTTTCCCTGTCTTCAGTATAATGGTCTTTGTAATAGGTATACAGGTCCTCTTCAATTTCCTTTTCACTACGGACGCGGCTGTCAAAATAAAAGAGATTTAGCTTAAGATGGGACTGGCCCGCTGCATCCGTATCTTGCTGCTCCGTCACAAAATAGCTGTGATTAGTTGTAATATTTTGGTTCGCAGTAGAAAGCAGCGTATCTGCAATTTGCTTGGCGTTCATGTAGGGAAAGGCTTCTTCCACCAGGCCTGCGGCCCCGGTCACAAAAGGCGTAGCCATACTGGTGCCTGCCTTGGTGATATAATTGCTTCCCGTTGTGGCAAAATTGGCATTGGCTGATAGAATGTTCTTGCCCGGCGACGCTAAGGTATACTCTTCCGCATACTTTGCCCCATCGGAAAAAGATGTCATTAACCAATCGCCATTTATGCTCCCATTCTCCTGCCTGGACATCCCCTTGGTATAGCCCGCAGCATTATTGTTCAGAGCAGTGACATTTATGAATCTTCTCTTAGCCGAATCATAAAACCAACTGCTGAGTCCCTCTATTGCAGGGGTGGGATGACCAGAATTGGCTGCTGCAAAGATCAGCAGTTTTCCCTTGCCTGTCGCAGTTCCGTTAGCTTGGACCCGATTATACTTCATATCCCTATCCTCTGCATATAAAAATCCCGCAAGTTTTTCAGTAAACTCATCTAAATTACTGGATTCTTTCACCAATTCCCCAACTGCGCCGCTAAGAAGTTCATCAAGGTAAATACTATTCCCCCAGGAATTATTGATAATTTTTATGTCCTGCCGATCGTAAAAGGGCGTAAACGGGTCAGCATACTCCCCGACGTGTTCGCCAAAATTATACCAAACAGGACTGCCGGCCAGACCTGCGTTATAAGCTACGCCTTGCATGCCCACGCCGTCACGGTTTGCCGCTATGATACCGGCTACGTGGGTGCCATGATCCAGCTGGCTCCAATCATATACCCCAGGCTGGCCGCCTTCCATCCAGGAATCTCTTATCATTTGAGCATAATCCTTGTTGGCAAACTCAGGATGCAGAAAGTTTGCGGGCTGGTCGCATACACCAAGAATTACTCCTTTCCCTGTATATCCCTTGGCATAGGCAGAAGCCGCATTCAAGAGATCAAGCCCGAAGCTTGCATAATACTCCGGTGTCTGAAAATCCGCCGCCTCCGCTGCCCAGGCATGACCATTGAAGAAAAAGCCCATGGTGAGGGCTGCCAAAATTGCCAGTTTTTTTGATCCTTTCATCTTTGTCACTCCTCGTAGGAAAGGCATTTGCATTATTGAAAGATACATCCTCATGGATCCTTCCTCTACGCAGAGGGGCTGACGGAGGTCCATGGCATCTTCAATGCAGGCGTAATTATCATAAAGCTAAGAATTCTACGCCATTGGTAAAGCCTCCTGCTGGAGGGGCTGAATTTCCTTTGGGTGCACGGTGGACAACCTGGAAGGGGGCCCCGGAGTTGGAGGATGATAGAAGCATAAAAATAGGGGGACAGGCCGCAAAAGCCTGTCCCCTTTATTTTTTTTATTAAAATACGCTCTCAGGCAGTGTCTCTTTCTGCACGTCAAGAGGGCTGCTGATGACCCGGGTGAGTCTCTCCTCATCGGTGTCGGCTTTCAGCTCCTCGAAGATCACGTCCATGCCCTTCAGGGTGGTGCCGTTGTTCTCACCGAAGAAAGTCCAGCTCTCATGCTTGTCTGCCAGGCTCTGACCGTCCTTGCTCCGCATGGTGAACAGGGAGAAGTATTCTGCCACATTGGCATTCTCCGCGCCGTTCTTGTTGATATTGATGCAGTTCAGAGTGATGAAATGGTCCAACTTTGACTCGTTTACAGGCACGTTCTTGCACCAGAAGTAAATGCTCTGGATATCTCCGTCCTTGTAGAGAATCCGCACCGTTTCCTTGTCAAAGAACCTGTTGAACCGCGCCTGCTCCCCGTTGGTATTTTCCGGTGCAGGCCAGGGAATCCACTGGGCTGCCTGAGCAGGGGCTGCAGAGAGCAGCAACAGGAGCGCCAGGGACAAAAACATTCTTTTCATCAGACTATTCCTCCTCCGAACAATATGCGTAGATTGCAACGAGAAGATTATATCATCTGTGGACATAAGTGGCTATGAAAAATTTGGAGGAAAAGAAGGATTCTTCAGGGGGGAGGGGAGAATGTTATGGGTGTAGTCGGTTTACAGCTGGGCGGAAAAGGGATGCGCTATGAAAAAGTTATTTTTGATTGCACTCATCTTCTTATTGGTGGCCGTGGGAGGGATTCTGACCATTCAAAGGTCCCAGACGGATAAGGATGTGATGGCCAGGACTACCAAAATCGGCGTGTTTATCAGCGGGGAGTGCCAGGACAGGAGCTGGTGCCAATCCCATTATGAGGCCCTGGAGTCCCTGAAGGATGAACTGAACCTGGAAATGATCTACAAGGAGAATGCTCCCGGGGATTGCTATGATGACATCAAGGAGCTGATTGAAAAAGAGGGATGCCGGATCATCATCGGCTGCAGCTTTGACTATGGCAAGGCCATGAAAATGGCTGCTGATGAATACCCGCAAATTTATTTCCTGCACGCAGGGGGCACTTATCATCAGGACAATTATTCCTCGTTCTTTGGGCGCATGTATCAGGCAAGATATTTGTCAGGCATTGTGGCGGGTAAGCAGACCAAGACAGGGGAACTGGGCTATATTGCCGCTTTCCCAAATTCGCAGGTGATTCGCGGCATCAATGCCTTCACCCTGGGAGTCAGGCGGGTACGACCGGATGCTGTGGTGCACGTGAGCTATTGCAAGTCCTGGACGGCTGATGCACCGGCCCTGGAGGCCTGCCGGAAACTGCTGGACGCTTTCCCCATTGATGTGGTGACAGTCCACACCAATTCCATGGCCCCCCATCAGGAGGCAGATGCCAGGGGTATATGGTCCATCGGCTATCACACGGACAATCGGGAACTGTTTCCCAATACATATCTGGTGGCCTGTGAATGGGACTGGCGCCCTTATTACCGTGAGCAGATAATGGACTGCCTGCAGGGCAAGTTCCACGGCAGGCAGGTCTGGACTTACAAGGATGAAGGGATGGTCAAGCTGTCTCCCCTTTCTCCCCAGGTGTCTGCGGACACCGCTGCGCTGGTGCGGGACGTCACCGATAAATTCAGCAAACGTGGCTTTGATGTATTTTACGGGCCCATCAAGGACAATAAGGGCAGCCTTCGCATCACCGAAGGAGCCTCCATGTCAGATGATGAGATGCTGAATGCCTTCGACTGGTACGTGGAGGGCGTCAGCGTCTATGAGTGAGATTGTCTGACATAGGCGTGCATGGAGACACGAAAATAGCCTCCCGGTTAACGACTCCGGGAGGCTTCTTTATGCAATATCCTAATATCCTTTGCATATTTGGATTGTAATATTTATCTGTTAGAAAAATAATATAACCATGACGTGATATTATAAGCAAGTGTGTGAAACCTGAGGAACAGATGTCAGGTAGAAGTTGATATGCTCAAAAACGCAAGTTTATCTCTGTTTCATAATCTTCTAGCCACGCCTTCCTTTTCTTGGCCAGATATTTCGCCCTATGCGATTGCTCCTTCTGTTTCCTCCGTTCACTGCTCTCAGCCTTTACTCTGCGGTGCTTTTCCGCCCCTGTCCTGTCTGCTTCCGGAATCAGGTTTGCTGGCAGACGGTAGACCGTCACCAGACGTTGGTCTTTGGTGAAGATATGCATAGCTTGGGCATATATCACACACTCGTGCCTTGGGCCGTTTTGTACCTTCTTGGCACTGAGGAAGCCGGCCAGGTCTCCTTCTACATCTTCCTCACGGAGGCCATATTTAAAGACCCGGTGCAGATATTCTTTATCGCTGGGCATGCTGGTGGAGATGCGCCGCCTCAGGCGTCTGGCACCGTGCTTGGTAAGGTCGGCCATACTATCACCTCATCAGCCATGGAAATTCTTGATTGTCAGCGAAGTAATATTTTAGTACAATAGTTCTAAGCTACAAAAACGGTAGGCGGTTAGTCCTCTCATCAAAGCTGGCGTTCAAAGCGCGTGGTCGATCGGCAGATGGGAGGTGATGGTATGGACAACATGACGCTTCAGTTGTTACTGATTCTTCTGATTATCCTTGCCGTCAACAACAGAAAGAAATAACCGCCCGTAGTCTCGCAAACTTTGGCGGTTAATCTTTGGATTATACAAAAGAGTTGAGGGCTGACCGTTTACCAGTAGCCCGCCTCCTGTTCGCAGCAGGAGGCTTCTTTTGTTTACATTATAACACTTGTTGACATAAGTGGCAACGAGTCATATAATTAGGGCATAAAGTCTAGTAACGAGATGGTGTAGGCCGTGGGGAGTAGTTAACCCTGCGGCTTTTCGCTTTTTAGGAAAATGAAAATTTTTTCTTGACATTGCCATCGAAACCGTGTATTATATTTCTTGTGTTCAGCAATGGGGTTATAGCTCAGTTGGTTAGAGTGTCTCGTTGACATCGAGGAGGTCACAAGTTCGAATCTTGTTAACCCCACCATTTGCTCGCCTAGCTCAGTTGGCTAGAGCATCTCCGTCACATGGAGGGGGTCGGGGGTTCGAATCCCTCGGCGAGCACCATTTGTAAATACAGGAGGCCGCAAGGCCTCCTTTTTCGTATCCTTATTTATCTTCCCACGCCTCCACAATCTCTTCCAAAGGCTCCTGCAGGCTTCTGTACATTTCCAGCAGCCCGGGGGTCTTTTCTGCTATAAGGCTGTTGTTTGCTTCCTTGCCTGCCATTTCCAGCTGGAAGGCAAGGTCTGAGAGGGATTTTGCGCCTACGATGCGGGAGGTGCTTTTCAGGGAGTGCACCAGGATGGTGTAGTTCTTGAGGTCCTGCTCCTGCCAGGCTTTTTCGATTTTCTTGGACTTGGAGCCGATGGAGGCGGAGAAGATGGAGAGGGTTTCCATGTAGTCCTCCTCGCTGCCGCAGTATTCGATGCCGGACACGGGGTCGATGGCTTCCAGCTCGAAAAGGGCAGTGGGCAGGATATCCGAAGTTTCCTCTGGGGGCGGTGTTGCTGTCCCTTCCTCTGTCACCAGCTGTACCTTTTCTTTGGGCAGGTAGTGTATCATCATGCGCTCCATGTCCAGGATATTGACGGGCTTGGGCAGATAGTCGTCAAAGCCTGCTTTCAGCATACGCTCCCTGTCACCGGCGATGGCGCTGGCGGTGAGGCAGACGATGGGGGTGGCTTTGGCTTTTTCCGGGTAAAGCTCGTAGAGCTTTTTCAGGGTCTCGATGCCGTCCATTTCCGGCATGCGGTAGTCCAGGAAGATGATGTCGTAGTCCGCAGCGCCGAATTTCTCGATGCACTCCCGGCCGCTGGCAGCTGTCTCTGTGAGGAGCTTGGTCTTTTTCAGGAGCCCCACTATCACCTTCAGGTTCAGGGGGGTGTCGTCAACCAGCAGCACCCGGGCCGTGGGGGCCAGGAAGCTGAGATGCTTCTTGACTGTCTCGCCGATGATGGGGGTGCTGCCAAGGTCGAATTCGCCTATCTCTGTGCTGTCCACTATCTGCTGGCCCACGGTGAAGGAAAAGACGGAGCCCTGGCCGTAGGTGCTCTGCACCTGCAGGTCGGCCCCCATGAGCTTCAGCATGCGGGAGCTGATGGCCAGGCCCAGCCCGGTGCCCTCGATGCTGCGGGTGCGGATGACATCAAGCCGGTCAAAGGCTGAGAACAGCTTGCCAAGTTCCTCGTCTTTGATGCCGATGCCCGTATCTTTCACCGCCACCTCGATGGATACATCGTGGCCTTTTTTATGGGTCACCTGCATTTTCAGGGTCACGGTGCCCTTTTCTGTGTACTTGGCGGCATTGGTCAGCAGGTTGGTGATGACCTGCTTCAGCCGCAGCTCGTCACCGAAAAGCCGGGTGGGCAGGCTGGGGTCGATTTCCAGCCGGAAAATCAGGCCCTTTTCCTCCAGGCGGAATTTCACCAGATTGGCAAGATCTGAAATGAAGGTGCGGGTGTCGTACTCTGCCTCGATGAGCTCCATGCGGCCCGCCTCGATCTTGGAGAAATCCAGGATGTCGTTGATGATGCTCAGGAGGCTGGTGCCCGCTGCGCCGATATTGTGGGTGTACTCCAGGATGTTCTTGTCGTGGCTCTCCCGGCGTATCAGCTCGTTCATGCCCAGGATGGCGGTGATGGGGGTGCGTATTTCGTGGCTCATGTTGGAGAGGAAATTCGTCTTGGCGCGGTTGGCTTCCTCTGCCGCCTTGAGGGCCTGGCGGGTGGCCTCGCTCTGCTCCAACAGCCTTTCCTGCAGGGCGATTTTTTCCTCCAGCTGCTGCTGTCTGATGCGGGCCTCGGCTTCCTCTTTGACGCGCTCTCTTTTTTCCGTGATGTCTGATATGAAGACGAAATAGACGCCGCCGTGGGTCTTTGTATTGGAAAAATGGCCGTAGTCGTCTACCCAGCGAACCTTGCCGTCCCGGCGGATAATGCGGTACTCCACATAGTCCATGCCCTCGCTGCTCTTTTCTATCTGCTCATCGATGGAGCTGGAGATTGCTTTATAGTCATCGGGGTGTACCATGCCCTTGAAGGTATAGCCCGTCAGTTCCTGGAATTCCGCAAGGTCCTGGCAGCCGAAGATTTCAAAGACTGTCTTGTTGGCATAGAGGATCTCTTCGGGCTGCTCAGCCTTGTAGATGAAGAAGCCCCCGGGCATGTGCCGCCCGATTTCCTCCACCACCTTGAAAGCCTCGCTGCCCAGCTCATAGTTGCCGTTGAACATGGGTAGTACCTCCCTCGTGTTTTGTTGGATTTATGTCGTTAATATAATTATAAAGCCATTGTGCAAATTTTTCTACAGGCAAAATATTCAGCCAGGGGCAGGATTTGGGTGGGCTTTGGCGAAGTGTGCAAAGAGATAATCTGCCCTTCGGGAGGAGTGGGACTATGGAGAAAGTCATATACATAGAGAAGAAGCAGTACCTGGTGGACCGGGCAGTGGAAAACAATCTGCGGGAGGCTGGCTTCCAGGTGCTGAAGGTGGCCGAAGACCTGGAGGAAGTGAACCGCTGCCGCCATGAGGCGGAGATTTTCGTCTATAACCCGGCTGAGGACAGCAGCGAAGCCAGGAAGCTGGTGCCATACCTGGCCAGTCTCTGCCGGGACAGCAAGAAATCCCTGTGCCTTTTGGGCAGTAAGGATTTCCTGGAGGAAATGAAGGCCCTGCCCGAGGGGGCGGGCATCACCCGCACCTACATCGCGCCGGTGGATATGAAGAAGCTGGCGGCAGATGTGGTGACGCTGGCCAAGGGGCAGCAGGAATACAGGCGGCGCAAGCAGGTGCTTATCGTAGATGATGATGAGGATTTCCTGGCCATCATGACCCGCTGGCTTAAGAACGCCTATGATGTAGAGGGACTGCAGTCCGGGGAGGAGGCCCTGGACTATCTGGCTTTTGAGCAGCCGGACCTGGTGCTGCTGGACTATGAGATGCCGGAGATGGATGGCTATGAGGTGATGGAGCGCATCCAGAAAAATCCCGTCACCGCCAGGATTCCCATCATCTTTCTGACGGGCATCAACGACCGGGAAAGCGTCATGCGCATCATCAAGCAGCGCCCTGACGGCTACATACTGAAATCCACTAAGAAAGCAGAGCTGCTGGACACCCTGGCAAGCTTCTTCTATGAGAGGAGCATGGGGAAAGGGTGAAACATGGCCGCAGGAAGGAGTACTTCATGAATTTCCGCAAGATATTTTTACTGCTCATAACCCTGCTCTGCTTCGCAGCCTTGCCCCTGGCAGAAGCGCGGGGGCTGCAGGAAAATTATGACCTGGTGCAGGTCCTGGTGCTGTCCCGGCACAATATCCGGGCGCCTTTGGTGGACAGCGGCACCCTCTCTGGGATAACGCCCCACCAGTGGCATGATTTCGGGGTGCCCAGCGGAGAGCTGACTGTGCATGGGGGGCAGCTGGAAGAGAGCATGGGAGCGTACGCCCGCAGCTGCCTGCAGCAGGAAGGCCTGCTGCCCGCAGGCTGCCAGCCGGGGGAGGGGGAAATCCTCTTTTATGCCAATGCTATCCAGCGCACCCTGGGCACCGCCCGTCATTTTGCAGATGGGATGTTCCCCGGTGAGAAGATGCCTGTGAAATACGAAGGCCAGGTGGGGGAGCCTGACCCTTTGTTTTGGGGAGATCTTTCTGGGCACTCGGCTGCTTTTGACAGGGAGCTGAAGAAGGAGCTGGCTGCCCTGGGGGACAGTGAGGCCCTGACCAGGAGAGTAGCCCCCGGTATTGAGGCGGCGGCGATAGCGCTGGATAACCCGGCGGTGGAAAATGATGAGTTGCAGGTGACAGTGAAGGAGGGACTGCATCTGGGCGGCTCTATCCGTCCCCTGATGACGGCCTGTGATGCCCTCTCCCTGCAGTATTATGAACTGGGAGACAGCAGGGCGAGTTTTGGCCATGAGCTGAGTTTCAGGCAGTGGCAGGACATCGCGGCCGTGAAGGAGGCGGGAATCCACGTCTACCGCCGGATGCCCACTTTTGCAAGAGCCCTGGCGCGTCCTTTGCTGGAAGTCTTCCTGCAGGAATTGAATGCCCCTGGAAGAAAGTTCACCTTCCTCTGCGGCCATGATACGAATGTGGCCACGGTGATGGGGGCTTTGGGGGTCAGGGAAAACAGCCTGCCGGAATCCATCGAGCAGGAAGTCCCCATCGGCGGCAAGCTGGTGGTGGAGAGATGGCAGGACAGGGCAGGAGAGAGCTTCCTGGCGTTGAAGCTGGTCTATCCTTCCGTCTATCAGCTGTGCAGCGAGCTGCCCATAGATATGAGGCACCCTCCCCAGTCCCTGCCTCTGCACTTGCAGGGCATGGAGCCCAATGAGGAAGACCTCATACCTATGCAGGCTTTCCGCCAGAGGCTCACTGAGGCTATAGAGAGCGATGAAGAACTGATGGACGTAGATGGGAAATAATATGCAAAATGCAGGCTCGCCTTGAGGGCGGGCCTGCATTTTTGCTGGCAATTTGTTTTCATTCGTACTTTTGCAGCCTCTTCCTGCTGTCTCCCGTTTTGTAGTTTATATCCACTCCCGGCTGGACGTTGTGGCAGAAGACGTGGAAGGAGAGGCCGGCGCCGCCGTCTTCTACGGACAGGGCTTCCAGTTTTATGCCGTGGGCTATCAGCTCCCCGGGCAGGAAAACGGGGGTGGCGCGGTAGAGGACGTGATTGCCGGTATCTCTTGTATCAGTGTTGCGGGCCAGAAAACTGATATTTGGTATTTTTCCCTCTGCCTGTCCGCTGGATTTTCCCTTGCTCAATGAGTGCATGCAAGGTGCGGGTGGCGGTAGACAAGCTGACTTCCAAGAAATCTTCAGCTTCTTGACGGCTGATGGATTTTTTCTTTTGGACAAATTCAAGCAGACGGCTTTCGGATGATTGGTCGGGGGGGTCTTTGAGCAAGAAAGGCTGCTGGTCAAGATGTGGCAGGATGACCTTGAAAGCGTTGGTACTGGTGATGAATTCCGGCTGTGAGAAGCTGCTCTTATAGGCGCTTTGTATTTTCAGCAGGCCGGTGCCGTAGGCTTCGATGAGTTCCAGCCGGTAGAAGATGTTCGCTAGCTTTGGGTTGCGGCAGACAGAAATACCAAGCATTATATCGTCCTTGTGGATGCCGGGCAGCAGGCCGCCAATGGAAGTGAACTCCATGCGGTCAGAGTAGATGCCCACTATGTTGCTGGCGCTGAAGGAATAGTCCCGGTGGACAAGGCTGTTCAACAGGGCTTCACGCAAGGCCTCTTCTGGATAGCTTTTGGAATCCTGTCTGTAGAGTCCGTGGAACTCTGCAGAGGTCTGATTGTTTAGCTGCATGTAGGCATAGCAGTCCTCCAGCTGAGAGAGCAGCGGCCCGGTGAACTCCCGCCTGTCCTTGAACTGGCTTTGGTCATTGCCCTGGAAGACAGCGGCTTTGATGGAAAAGGGGTACTGGTCGGAAAGAAGCAGTCCAAGATTGGTGAAAAGTCCGTCCCTGTTTGTGAGGCCCAGGGAAATGAACTGGGCTTCCTGGAATTTCATACCTTTGTTCTGGAAGACAGAGGCAGTCTTTTGGAAGGTCAGGTTTTGGTCGAGAGAAAGGGAATCATCGAAAACATCACCATCAGCATACTTGATCATCTGTCGGATTTGCTCGGCGGATGCCTGGACGGAGGCGCTCCCCTGCCGGACATATACACCGGAAGGCTTTAGTCCGTTTTTTATGAGGTAGTATGGTTTATTGGAGCCGGCAGAAATATAGAGGTGTATGATGTCTTTGCCCTCAATCTCCTCACTGCGAATAGCAACGAACATCATCACATCAGGATGAATAGAATCCCGCAGCATACTGGCTATGCGGAGCATAGTCTGGTCTATATCCTGTACGCCAACTACTGTTCCGTCATTGTCGACGCCAATATAGATTGACCCGCCGTGGGCATTGACAAAGGCCAGAACTTCCTTTTTTAGGCCGTCAGTCAATTCGCGCGTGTATTCTGTGTATTCGTTTTCCTTGTGAAGCATGGCAATCACCTCTTTCTAGTCATATTATAGTTATTCTAGTCATTGTAGTCAATATGGGTGATTTCGTTTAGGATACAAAATTATCAGTTTTTGGCAAACAGCAAGTATGGAAGTAATTTTACTAGATAAGAAGGAGTTTAGAGATATTAAGGGAAATAGACACGTGTTAAGATTTTTGTTTTAGGATTGCAGGCGCTTGGGTAGTTGATACATAAGCGGTAAACAATTGGCATAAATGGCGTAAATAAGCCATTATTGCTAGTGTATGCCCCACGCACGTGGGGATGAACCGATGCTTTTCAGAGGCTGTCCCAAATTCTGTGTAAACTCCATATCGTGATGTAAAATTGTTATTAAAACAAGAGGTTTAAGCCCTTGTCACTAATACCAACCATATTTCTCTCTGCACGTCAAGAAATCCTTGAACGTGCAGATTTTTTATTCCGGAAGCCTGTCTTCATAATAGACGGCCAGCTGGGCATGGATAATGCTCCAATCCTGGCGGCGGCCTGTCCATTTCTTCGTTATGTCCATCATGGCAAGGTAGAGCATTTTCAGCAAGCTGTCATCTGTCGGAAATACGGACTTGGATTTCGTCACCTTGCGGAGCTGGCGGTTGAAGCCTTCTATG